>CAKZKH010000123.1 GCA_937122485.1 uncultured bacterium
ACGGGCCCGCGAATGGCGGTGATCCAACCCTCTGGCATGTCTTTGACGTTGGCCATCACTCCTCCCGAAGCGCTTCGGCGCCGCCCATGATGTCGGCCAGCTCCGCCGTGATGCGGTGCTGGCGGGCCTTGTTGTACTGAACCACCAACTTCTCCAACAGCTCGTCGGCGTTGTCCGTAGCAGCTTTCATGGCCTCGCGGCGAATCGCGTGTTCGGCGGTCTTGGCGTGCAAGAAAATCTCCAGCAGCCGGCCCACCAGAACCGTCCGGGCCAACCCTTGGGCCACCTCTTCCAGGGCCGGCTCCACGAGGAGGTTTAGGGGCTGCGCCTCCGGAACGGGCAAGGGAAGCAGGCGTTCCACCCGCACCTTCTGCACCAGCTCCCCCCGAAAGTGCATGTACACGGCATGGACTTCCCCCACGTCCTTGCCGTACAGCTCCAACAGGTCTTCAGCCACCTGGCGGGCAAACGCAGGGCTGGGGCGGTCGTAGCTCCGCAGGTAGGTGCGCACGATCCGCCATGGGCGGCGACGGAACGGCCGGTAGGCCTTGTCCCCCCCGAGGAGAAGCAGGACCTGGGGGTGGGCTGTTGCGAACTTTTCCGCGGCCTCGTTGATGTCCCCTACGTAGCGGCCGCACAGACCACGGTCGGAGTTCACCACCAACAGGCCTTGGCCGCGGGCGTTCACCCCGTGCAAGAGGTCCAAGTGGAGGGACTCCTGGCGGAGGGTGGCGGCGAGCCCCGCCAGCAAGGGGAGGGCAGCTTCGCTGAACGGGCGGGCTGCGGTGAGGGCCTTGCGGCGCTGGATGACCTGGGTGGCGGCAATGGTGTACATGGCCGAGGTGATTTGTCGCACGTGGCGAATGTTGTGAATGCGGCGGTAAAGGTAGCGGGCGCGGGCAGGCATTAGGCGCGGAATCCCTCCTTGAACTTGGCTACGGCCGCCTCCAAACCCTGCCGGACCCCTTCGGTGAGCCTCCGCTCCCGCCGCAGCTCGTCCAGTAGGGCAGCTTGCTGCTCCCCCAGGAACGCCAGAAATCCTCGTTCGAACTCGCTCACGGCCTCCACAGGGATGTGGTCGAGGTGGCCTCCCACCGCCGCGTACAAGACCGCGACTTGCTCTTCCACGGGCATGGGCTGGTACTGGCCCTGCTTGAGGATCTCCATGATCCGCTCACCCCGCGCGAGCTGGGCTTGGCTGGCCTCATCGAGCTCCTGGGCAAACTCGGCGAAGATGGCGAGGTCCCTGTACTGGGCCAGCTCCAAGCGGAGTTGACCGGCCACTTCCTTCATGGCGGGGACCTGGGCCGCCCCCCCCACCCGGGACACGGAAAGCCCCACGTTCATCGCCGGACGCTGGCCCTTGTTGAACAAGTCGGCCTCCAAATAGATCTGGCCGTCGGTGATGGAGATGAGGTTGGTGGGGATGTAGGCGGTGATGTCCCCGGCCTTGGTTTCCACGATGGGCAAGGCTGTAAGCGAGCCTCCCCCGTGCTGGGCGTTCATCCGCGCTGCCCGCTCCAAGAGCCGGGAGTGGAGGTAGAAAATGTCCCCTGGGTACGCTTCCCGTCCGGGAGGTCGTCGCAAGAGAAGGCAGATCTCCCGGTAGGCCACCGCGTGCTTGGAGAGGTCGTCGTAGACCACGAGCGCATCCTCCCCCCGGTCGCGGAAGAACTCCCCCATGGCACAGCCGGCGTAGGGAGCCAGGTACTGAAGGGGCGGGGGATCCTCGGCGGCCGCAGCCACCACGATCGTGTAGTCCAGGGCCCGATGGCGGCGCAAGGCGTCCACCACCTTGGCGATGGTCGAGGACTTCTGCCCGATCGCCACGTACACGCAGTACACCCCTTGGTCCCGCTGGTTGAGGATGGTGTCCACCACCAAGGCCGTCTTGCCCGTGCGGCGGTCGCCGATGATGAGCTCCCGCTGGCCCCGGCCAATCGGGGTAAGGGCGTCCACCACCTTGAGCCCGGTCTGCAACGGGGTGTTGACCGGTTGGCGGGTGATCACCCCGGGCGCCTTTTCGTCGGTCTTGCGGTAGCCCTCCGGCTCGATGGGCGGACCTCCGTCGAGGGGCTGGCCCAAGGGGTTCACCACCCGACCCAGGAACCCCTTCCCCACCGGGGTCATGAGGATGCGTCCCGTGCGCCGAACCTCGTCGCCTTCCCGGATTCCCCCGTCGTCCCCGAGGAGAGCTACCCCCACCGAGTCCTCGGTCAGGTCCAACACCAGGCCGTACACGTCCCCGGGGAAAACGAGGAGCTCCGACGCCAGGGCGGAACGCAGGCCCCAGACCTGGGCAATCCCATCCCCCACTTCTACCACCACCCCGGTTTCCTCCATCCGCAGGTCTGCGCCCAGTTCGGCGATCTGCTTTTTGAGGATGGCCACAATCTCTTCTTTGCGCGGACTCATCGTTCACCCCTTGAGGCGTTCCTTCAGCCGGGCCAGGCGGCCCCAGGCCGAGAAGTCCAACCTCTTCCCCCGCACTTCCAGTTCGGCTCCGGCCAAAAGCTCTGGGCTGTCCTCGCTCTCTACGGCCACTTCCTTCCCCAAAGCCGCGGCCAACGTGGCCTTGAGCTGAGCCAAATGGGCCGGATCGAGAGGGCGTGCCGTGCGAACCCGGACGTACACAAGGCGCCCCCGCTCCTCGGCTGCTCGCAAGAAAAGTGAGGCCAGCTCAGGGATCAGGGAGGCTCGCCCGTGGCCTACCATCACGGCCAAGGCGTTGAGGGTGTAGGTGTGGACCGAGCCGGCCAAGGCAGCCCGGAGGGCGCGAACCTTTTCCTCGGCCGACACCAATGGGTGGACCAGGAAGGCGCGCAGCTCCTCGTCGGATTCCCACAAGCTTCGAAGCAACACGAGGTCTTGGCCCACGGCGTCGGTGGCGTGGGCTGCGGCGCTCAGTTCGTACAGGGCAGCCGCGTAGCGAACGGCCACGTTGGGTTGAGCCATGGCTAGCTCAGGACCCGAGCGTCAAGACGGCCCGTGAGTTCGGCGAGCAGGCGCTCGTGGTCCTGAGGTTTGACCTCCCGACCCAACACTTCGGCAGCCCCCAACACCACAAGTTCCGCGTAGGACCGGCGTAGGTCCTCCAAGGCCTGTTCCTGAAGTCGGCGGGCGGCTTCTTGGGCGGCCTGGAGGATGGATTGGGCTTGGGCCCGGGCTTCCAGGCGGGCCTCGGCTAGGGCCCTCTTGGCCTCGGCCTCGGCCCGGGCCAGGATTTCCCGCGCTCTTCGGTTGGCCTCGGCCAGGAGTTGCTCCCGTTCAGCCACTAGGGCCTGAGCCTGCTCCAGGGCCTTTTGGGCTGATGCCAGCCGTTCCTCCTCGGCCTTCCTCCGGGCTTCGAGCCAGGCCAGAATCCGTGGGTATGCCCAGCGGCGCAGCGCCCACACCAAGATGGCGAAGCTCGCTAGGTTGGCCAGGAAGGTGCCCAGTTCAAACGAGAGCATAGCCTAGGCCACAAAGATGAGGACCAGCGCGATGATCAACGAATAGATCCCCGTGGTCTCGGCGATGGCGTCGGCGATGACCATGTTGCGGAGCAAGGTGTTGGCCATTTCCGGCTGGCGGGCCATGGCGTCCATGGCGTGGGCCCCGATGTAACCCTCACCTACCCCCGGCCCAATGGCCCCGATCCCCATGCAGATTCCCGCTCCCAGGTACTTGGCCGCTTGCACGATCGCTTCCCTTACCGCTGGATCCATGCGCTCCTCCTTATTCTGCAGCACCTTGGATGTACGCTATCGCCAACAGGGTAAACACCAGGGCTTGAATTAGCCCGGCAAACAGCCCAAACCACCCGTTCAAGATCACAAACACTGGGGTCACCAGGGGAGGGGCCAACACCCGAGCTGCAAGCTCCACCGAGCCTGGCCCCAGGCCCAACAGCCCCCCGAGAACGGCCTGCAGCGACACCCCAAGCAGCCGGCTCACCACCACGGGCGCCACCCCCATGAGCAAGACCCCTCCCAACATGTTCCCGAACAACCGGAACCCGTGGGACATCGTGCGACCCAAGTCCCCCACCACGTTGAGGGGAAGAAGGAAGGGGAAAGGCTGCAAATAACCCTTGAAGTGGTGGGCCATTCCTTTCTGGCGAATCCCATAGTAGTGGGTGAGGACGTAGACCATGAGGGCGAGGCCCACCGTGACGTTGACGCTTTGCGTGGGGGGCAGCACAAATGGGATAGGCAAAACGCTCAACCAGTTGCAAAGCAGGATGTACAAGAACAGGGTGAGCACCAAGGGGAACAGGGCCTGTCGGAGGCCCGCTGACATGCCGCCCAGGGTGCTGTCGCGGAAGAACTCCACCACAGCCATGACCACGGTGGCCCGCCGGGATAGAGGGCCATCGGGCCTCGAGGGCAAGCCGCGGAGGACCCACCACCCCAGGACCCCCAAAAGCCCCACCACAGCCCAAGCCCCCAGCACGACGACTAGATCGAAGGCGAGCTCGACCCCGCCCAGGGCCACCGTCACCACCCACCGCTCAGCCCATGGACCGGACAAGGCGCACCGTCCAAATCCAGCGGCCGAGGGTGGGCAAGAGCAGCCCGCCGGCCAGCGCCAGTGGGGGCAAGCCCAAGGCCGGCCCGGCCAAAGCCAGCCCGGCCACCAAGGCCTGCCGCCCGACGGCAATCAGCCCGGCCGCGCGCGGCCCCGAACCTTCCCTCAACGCCACCCCGATCAGGGCCCAGCGGACGGCCCGCCCAACCGCCACCGCGCCCCAACCCCACAGAAGGCCCAGCGGCCAGTGGGCTCCCCACCCGGCGAGAACCACGGCCACAGGGACTCCCAGCCAGAAACCCTCCCGTACCCCCACCCAAAGCGCGGACTTCATTCCCCCCCTCACAAGGTCCGCATCTCCTGCACTTTCTTTTCCGTCAGTTCGTCGATCTTCTTGGTGAACTCCGCCGTGACTTGGTCCAGTTCCTCCCGCAGCTTGAACAGGGCGTCCTCGGAGATCTTGCCCTCTTTCTTCTCCTGGTCAAATTTCTCCCGCACGTCCCGGCGGATGTTGCGCAACGCCACCTTGGCCTCCTCGGCCTTTTTCCCCACCAGCTTGGCCAGTTCGTTGCGGCGCTCCTCGGACAGGCGGGGGACCTTGACGCGGATCATCTGCCCGTCGCTTTGGGGATTGAGACCGAGCTCGGCCGCCCGGATGGCCTTCTCGATCGCCCCCAGCTGGCTGCGGTCAAACGGGCGAACGAGAATGGAGTCAGGGTCCGGAGCCACCACGTTGGCCACGTGCTTGAGGGGGGTGGGGGTCCCATAGTAGTCCAGGACAATTCCCTCCACCAAGGAAGGATTCGCCCTTCCAGTTTGGATTTTACCCAGTTCAGCCTTGAGGACCTCCACGGTCCGGGTCATGTGAGCTCTCGTTTCCTTGAGCAAGGGATGTTCCATGTTGGCCTCCGTAGGGATCGTAGCCGTGCTGTCCCGGGTGTGCAACTGAGCGATAATTGCGGGCATGCGGATTCTCCTGGAGGCTGCGCTCGCCCGTCACCCCTTTGCCGAGGAGATTCTCCACCGTCTAATCCAAGCGGGGTTTGAGGCCGTGGTGGTGGGGGGGGCGGTACGGGACGTGCTCCTGGCCGAGCTGCGCGGGCAGCCGTGCCTGGTGCAGGACGTGGACATAGCCACTTCGGCTCCCCCTGAGGTGGTTCACAGGTTGTTTGCTGACCGCCGGGTGCTCACGGTGGGGGAGAGCTTTGGGGTGGTGGTGGTCGTGGCCGCGGACGGAAGGCAGTACGAGGTGGCCACCTTCCGGTCCGAGGGAGGCTACAGCGATGGACGCCGGCCGGACCAGGTGGGGTGGGGGAGCCTGGAAGAGGACCTTGGGCGGAGGGACTTCACGGTCAATGGAATGGCCGCCCGTCCGGACGGGGAGCTGGTGGATCCCGTGGGGGGGGTGGCCGACCTGGAGGCGGGGCTTGTCCGGGCCATCGGCCAGGCCGAGGTGCGGTTTGCCGAGGACCACCTGCGCATGCTGCGGGCGGTGCGGTTCGCCTGTCAGCTGGGGTTTGCCTTGGAAGAGGAGACGGCGCGGGCCATTCGGGACCAAGCAGCGAAGATCACCGCCATCTCTTGGGAGCGCATTCGGGACGAGCTCCTTCGCATTTTGGCCACCCCCCGCGCCGCCCAGGGTCTGGCCCTCCTCCGGGAACTTGACCTTCTTCCTCATATCCTGCCCGAGGTGAGCAAGCTTCAGGGAGTGCCTCAGCCCGAGGACTATCATCCTGAGGGCGATGTCTTTACCCACACCGAGGCGGCGTTGGCCATAGCCGACGGGATTTGGGATGTTCCCCTCCTCAAGTTGGCCGTCCTCTTCCATGATGTAGGGAAACCTTCAGCTCTGGCCCGCTCGGGAGGGGAGAACATGGGAGGCCACTGCCACATCGGGGCTGAGCTGACCCGAGCCGCCATGACCCGGCTTCGCCTTCCCAGACGGGAAGGGGAGCACGTGGTGTACCTTGTGCGGGAGCACATGAGGGTGGGGCGGCTCCCGGAGATGGGGCTGGGCAAGCAGGTCCAACTTATGGCCCACGACGAACAGGTGGGCGAACCCTTGGACCAGCCCGTGGCTCGCTTTCCCCTCTTTGCCGACCTGTTGCGATTGGCCATCTGCGACGCCGAGGCTTCGGCGCACCGCGCGGGTACTTGGTTGCCCCTCCTGGCCCGCTCGGTGGGACTCCTCCTGCACCTTCGCCAGATCCAAGGCCTTCGGAGGGCCAGGGACCTGGTGACAGGGGACGACTTGGTGGCCCTTGGGGAACCTCCGGGACCCCGCTTGGGGCAGGTGCTGGCTCAACTTCACGAGCGCATTTTGAGCGGGCAGATCACCACCCGGGAACAAGCCCTGTCCGAGGCCGCGCGGCTGTTGGCCAGGGAACGAACGTAACCTGCGTCACCGCCCGAATGTCCTCCCGGGGTTCCTCAGCCGCCCGTGGTTTGGGTGAACTTTCCTCTACCCTTCGCGCCGCCATGAGCGTTCTTCATCTTGGACCTGAGCTGGAACTCCCGGTGGATGACGTGGTAGGCCAGTGCGTGGCCGTGTTGGGCATCCGCGGATCGGGCAAGTCCAACACAGCCGGCGTGATCCTCGAAGAGCTTCTGTCCATCCGTTTCCCCCTGACGGTCGTGGACATCGACGGGGAATACTTTGGCCTGCGGGAGAAGTACGAGCTGTTGGTGGCCGGCGGCGAGGGAGGGGATGTGGCCCTGGAACGGGCAACGGCCGGAGAGATTGCCCGCCTGTCCTTGAAGGAGAGTCTGCCGGTGATCCTCGATGTCTCCGGGCTTCTGACCGACGAACGGGAAGCTTTGCTTTTGGACTACCTCACCTCATTGTGGACCGTGGCGGGAACCCTGCGGGCCCCTTACATGATCGCCATCGAAGAGTGCCACGAGTTCATCCCCCAAGGCACCCGGACCCCGCTCAAGGAGGTCGTCGCCCGGATCGCCTTGCGGGGGCGAAAGCGGGGTTTGGGGGCGATCATCGTCTCCCAACGCTCGGCCAAGGTGGAAAAGGACGTTCTCACCCAAGCCGGTCTCTTGTTCCTGCACCGGGTCGTCCACGAGGCCGATATGCGGGTGTACGAGGAACTCATCCCCTGGCGGAGGGTGGAGACCAAGGAAGCCGTGGCCTCGTTGGGGGTGGGGGAGTGCATCCTCATCTCCCAGTCCACCCCCCGCAAGGTGCGCATCCGGGAGCGCCACACCTTCCACGGGGGCTACACACCCACCTTCGTACCTGTTCAGTCGGCCAAGGTCCTCCAGGTGAGGGAACGGCTCGTTCAGTCCCTGGGCAAGGAGAGCTACGACCCCCCGAGCGGCCAGGAGGAGTTCCCCTGGGAGGAGGAGTTCGACCAGCCTCCGGTGATGGCGCCGCTGTCCCGAGGAGAAGACCCTGGGAACGATGAAGATCTCCCCGGACCGGTGATGAAGAAGTTGGAACGCATTGTTCGTCGGGTGGAGCGCTCGTCGGTTCTCCATCGGAGAATGCTCGGGTTCTTGGTTTCCCGGGAGCCCCGGGCCTACAGCGCCCGGGACCTTGCGGCCTGGCTGGACTGTGCGGAAGCGGCGATCTTGGCCGAGCCGCCTACGCCCCTTGTGGAACTGGGTCTGCTTTTCCAGGAACGAACCAGCCGGGGGATGTTCTACCGGGCAACCCTCCGCACCTACGTGGAAGAGGCGTTTGCCCCGTTTGCCCAGGAATTGGGTTCGTCCGGATTGCACCAAATCCTTTCCCATCTGCGTCGGGAGCTTGGGGGGAGGTTGGCCCCCGAACGTAATGTAGCTTACACCCCTTGACGGCTTGGGCCGATTCGTGGTAGAGTAGGTCCACAAACTCCGGCAAAGGCGGTGAGCGGTCGATGCGGCTTCACATCGAGGCACGGCATGGGGCAGGGTCTCCCGCAGTGGAAAGTTACGTTCGCAAAAAAGCGGAAGCTCTTTCCCGCTACTTCGACAAGATCCTCAAACTCGACGTGGTGCTGGAGGTGGAGGGGCCGGTCCACCGGGTCCAATTCACGGGTTATCTCCTCAACCACAAGGTGGTGAAGGCCCTGGCAGAGACCAACGACATTTACGCCTCCATCGACGAAGCCGTGGACAAGATGCAGCGCCAGCTGGTGCGGTTCAAGGAGCGGTTGCGGGTGGCCCGCAAAGGGGGGCGGGAGGAGAGCTCGCCAGGGCGAACTCCCGGCCTTCCCCGGGTTCGGGTGGAGGAGGACCACTCCCTCAAGGCCTTGACCGCGGAAGAAGCTGTGCGGGAGCTGGTGGAGACCGGCCGGGACTTCCTCGTGTTCTACCATTCCCCGGACGATCTCCCGGCTGTGGTGTATCGCCGAGAGGATGGTGGCTATAGCCTCGTGTTGCCCCGACGGTAAGCGCCAGCCGGTGCGGGCCATTGCCCTATACTCCGGCAGCCTGGAAAGCAGCCTGGCCGTTCGGCTGGCCGAGCGAGCGGGCTTGTTTGACATCCTCTTGATCTACTTCCGCACGCCATTCTTTCCAGGGGAAGACGAAGTGGGGCTGTTGGCGAAAAGAGATCTGCCCAACTACCCGTTCCGTTCCGTTACCCTCAAACGGGACTTCCTGCGCATCGCCCTGGTGGGCAATACCTTTCCCTTTCCATGTGGTGCCTGTCGCCATGTGCTCCTGCGTCGGGCTGCCCGGCTGGCCCGGCGCCTGCACGTGGAGGTCATCGTCACCGGGGAGGTGGTGGGAAAGGGCGGGTTGAACACAGAGGTCCTTGCTGAGCTGGACCAGAGCTTGGGCCTAAGCGGGCGGGTTCTCCGGCCGCTGTCGGCCAAGGTTCTTCCTCCCACCATGGTGGAGCACGCGGGCGCTGTCGACCGTTCCCCGCTCCTGGGGTTGGTTTGGAACGGGGCAGCCCGGGAGGAACTCCAGCACGTAGCCAGGGACCTGGGGTTGGCCGCGTCCGCGGGCCCCCGGGAGTGCCTGCTTTCCGACGAGGCGTTCTTGGGGCGATTCCGCCAGGCCCTGGCCTGGGAGCGGGCCACGGCCAACACCATCCAGTTGGCGAGGTTCGTTCACTGCTACAAGATCGAACCGGAAGCCAAGGTAGTGATCGCCTTCACCAAGGAGGAACAAAAGCGCCTGCACACCTTGTTCCTTCCCACCGACGTCCGGTTGTACATCCCCACGCCGGGTTCCCCCCTCGCGTTGGTCCGGGCCCAGTGGACCCAACGGGCTCCCGAAGAGCGGGCTGCGATCCTCCAGGGGGCCGCCCAAAAGCTATTGGAGGTGGCAGGGCTTCCCACCCATCGCCCCTGGTCGATCTGCTATCGATGCGAGGGTGAGGAAGAGACCCAACGCATGGTGGTTGCCTGCCCGCAGCCGTCGTCCTTGATCCCTGGGTGATCTTGGCTATACTCCCCGGGCGCAGCCAGGTCTCTTTTGTCTGTGTTGGTATGAGTTAAGGGAGGTGCGTATGCCGATTTACCGCTACCGTTGCGGACGCTGTGGGGTAGAGTTTCGCGAGCTCCACGCCGCGGCGGACAAGGTCTTTGTGCGCTGCCCGGGTTGTGGGGCCACCGAGGTTGCCAAACTGTTGCCCCGCTTCGGGGTGGTGTACAAGGGGAGCGGGTTTTACACCACGGAGTACCGCCGTTCGCGCAGCACCGAGGGGAAGACCAGCAAGTCCAATGGGGACTGAGCGCCCCAGGGAAGGGTGATTTCATTGGCAGTTTCCGGGGACGATATCCAACGCATTCGTCTGCAGTTGGCCACCACCGAGGAGATGTTGGCTTGGTCACGGGGGGAGGTGACCAACTCCGAGACCATCAACTACCGGACGCACAAACCGGAGCGAGGGGGCCTGTACGCCGAGGAGATCTTTGGGCCCGAAAACGATTACGAGTGTGGTTGCGGCAAGTACCGGGGCAAGAAGTACGAGGGCATCACCTGCGACAAGTGTGGGGTGCTGGTCACGGACTCTTCGGTGCGGCGCATCAACATGGGCCATGTGCGGTTGGCCAGCCCGGTCGTGCACTTTTGGTACCTGAAAGGGGTGGCCAGCCCCTTGTCCCGGCTCTTGGGAATCAAACGGAGGGACTTGCGGCGCATCGCCTACTATGAGACCGAGGCGGCCCGGGAAGACCTGTTCATCGTGACCCAGTCCTCCTCCCCCAAGGTCCGATCCGGGGAAACCCTCTACGGAACGGAAGTCCAGATCCTTTCCCAGGCTTTCACCTTCCAGGTGGAGCGGGCGTTCCTGGTGACGGCGGCGCCCGGGGTTACCGCCGAAGAAGGGGGCAAGGTCAGCATCGAGGAGCGCAAGCTCGCCACCGGGGAGCCGTTCCGGGCTGTGGTGGTGGGGCGGCGGGAGTACCCCGTGACCATGGACGCCGCACTGTTGGTGGAGTCCGGGGACAAGGTGGCCGCGGGCCAGACCCTCACCGAGCGCCCAGTAGGAGAAATCTGCTCCCAAACCATGTTTGAGATGCTGAGGGCCCGGTACGAAGGGGTGGAAGGCCATGCCCTCCAGGAAGTGGTGGACAACTTGGCCCACCTCGTGGTCCGTGTGGAGGCGGACGTGCCCGTTCGGTTGGGCCAGCAGCTTTCTTCTCTGGAGGTACGGGCTTACGCACGGGCCTACCCCGGGCGGTTCGAGACTTCCACCGGGGCTGAAGGAATCAAGCGGCTCCTGGGGGTGCTGAACCTGGAGGCGCTCGCGGAGGAGTTGCGGGAGGAGCTGGACCGGGCCACCAACCAGGGGGAAAGGCGAAGAATCCTCCATCGCCTGGAGGTGGTGGAGCAGCTCAGGCGCTCGGGCAACAACCCCCAGAACATGGTGTTGGAGGTCATTCCCGTGCTTCCTCCGGCCCTGCGGCCCATGATCCAACTGGAGGGGGGAAAGTTTGCCACCACCGATCTGAACGACCTCTATCGGCGGATCATCAACCGCAACAACCGGCTCAAGAAGCTGATGGAGATGGGAGCCCCGGAAATCATCCTCCGCAACGAGCGCAGAATGCTGCAGGAGGCGGTGGATGCCCTCATCCACAATGAGAAGAAGGACAACCCCATTAAGGGTCGGGACAACCGCCCGTTGAAGTCCCTGTCCGAGCGCATCCAAGGGAAGCAAGGCCGGCTCCGCCGGCACCTGCTTGGACGGCGCGTGGACTACTCCGGTCGGGCCGTGATCGTGGTGAACCCCAACCTCCAACTCCACCAGTGCGGCCTTCCCCGCAAGATGGCCTTGGAACTGTTCAAGCCGTTCATCTTGGCCCGCCTGAAGGTCCTTCCTTACGCCGACTACGACGAGATCAAGAACCGGGCCCTCAACGGGGAACTGCCCGAGGTGTGGGACGTCTTGGACCAGTTGATCAAGGAGTATCCGGTCCTCCTCAACCGGGCTCCCACCCTCCACCGCCTGTCCATCCAGGCCTTCGAGCCGGTGCTGGTGGATGGCGACGCCCTCCAAATCCACCCTCACGTGTGCCCCCCCTACAACGCCGACTTCGACGGGGACCAGATGGCCGTACATCTCCCCTTGGGCAAGGACGCTGTTCAGGAGGCCCGAGAGCTCATGCTGGCTCCAAAGAACATCTTGTCCCCGGCCCACGGCCGACCCTTGGCCCTTCCCACCCAAGACCAGATCTACGGCTTTTACTACATGACCACCGTGGACCCCCAAGGCAAGGGGAAGGGCAAGGCCTTCCGCTCCTTGGACGAAGCCCAGCGAGCCCTGGAGCAAGGGGTGATCAGCCTCCACGCCCCGATTCGCATTCTCCTTGAGGGCAAGCTCGTGGACACCACCTTGGGAAGGGCTCTGCTCAACGAGGTTCTCCCCCCTGACCTGCGGGATTACGGGGTCACGTTCGATGTGCGCCGCGTGCGGCGGAAGGTGGAAGACTGCTATCTGAGGTGCGGCTGGGAAAGGACAGCCCAGGTCTTGGACCGCATGAAGGAACTGGGGTTCCGCTTTGCTACAAAGGCGGGGTTGACCATCTCCATCCCCGACTGCGTGATTCCTCCCGAGAAGGTGGACCTCGTGCGGGAGGCCCAGGCCAAGGTGGAAAAGATCCAGCGCATGTACGAGCGGGGCTTGGCCACCGAAGAACAGCGGTACCAGGCCGTGACGCGCGTGTGGCGGGAGACCGTGGACGCGGTGGAAAAGGCCACCATGAACAACTTGGCCCGCAACCCGTTCAACCCGGTGTACGGGATTGTGTCTTCCGGGGCCCGGGGCTCGGCCGGCCAGGTCAAACAGTTGGCGGGCATGCGGGGCCTGATGGCCGACCCCCAAGGGCGGGTCCTTGAAGCCCCTGTGGTCTCCAACTTCCGCGAGGGCCTGACCATCCTGGAGTACTTCATCTCCACCCACGGGGGCCGCAAGGGCACCGCCGATACCGCCCTCCGCACAGCCGCCGCAGGCTACCTCACCCGCCGCTTGGTGGACGCCTGTGTGGACGTCGTGGTCAAGGAGCACGACTGTGGGACCCAGCAAGGTGTGGAGGTGGACCCCTTGTACTTCGCCCCCAAGGGGGAAGTGATGGAGGACATCCCCGAACGAATCTATGGTCGGGTGTTGGCCGAGCCCGTTCGCAACCCGGCCACCGGTGAAGTCCTCGCGGAAGCTGGGACCCTGTTGGACCGGGCTGAAGCCGAGCGTCTGGGCCGGTTCAAGGTGGAAGTGAGCCTCAAACGCAAGAGCCATTACGAGCACATCGCCTACGGCAAGGCCGTGGGGGAGGTGTACGACCCCCAAAGCGGGATCATCCTTGTGCGGGACGGGGAGCAGCTCTCTCCGGAGGTGGCCGAAGACCTGCGGGCAGCCAAGATCGATACCGTGACCGTTCGGCCGCGCATCGTGGTGCGATCCCCGGTGACCTGCCAGACGCCGGGCGGGGTGTGCCAGCTGTGCTACGGGCTGGACCTGGCCTTCCACCGCCTGGTGGACCGGGGAACAGCTGTGGGCGTGATCGCCGCCCAGTCCATCGGCGAGCCGGGTACGCAGCTGACGATGAGGACGTTCCATACCGGGGGCGTGGCCGGGGTGGACATCACCCAAGGCCTCCCCCGGGCGGAGGAGCTGTTTGAGGCACGAAAGACCACCAAGGCCGCCCACGCCACCGTGGCCCCCATTTCGGGCCGGGTGGCGACGGTGGAAACCACCCGCACCGGGCGAGAGTTGGTCCAGATCACCTCCGATCCCCACACCGTGAGCCTTCCGGCGGCGTTGGCCCCCTTCCGCGAAGGGGAAGAACTCGACCCCTCGCGGTTCTTCGTGCTGCGGAGCCCCATGGAGGGCCGGGCGTTCCTGTTCGAAGAAAAGGGCCAGCGGTTCCTGGCCATCCTCGATGACACGAACTTGGACAAGTTTTACGTGGTGCCCCCGCACGCCCGCCCCTGCGTGCCCCACCGCTCCCAGGTGGAGGAGAAAACCCCGCTCACCTCGGAGTACCACGTGGAGGCCGCGGTGGCCGAGATCGACGGGAAGGTGGAGCTCAAGCAGGAGGACTCGACCCGCAAGGTCGTGGTGCGGGGGGCGCGCGGCGAGGTCCGGGAATACGAAGTGCCCTACGGAGCCCAAATCCTGGTGGAACAGGGGGAGAAGGTTCAAGCGGGGAAAAAGCTGACCACGCGGTCCCGGCCCTTGGCCGTGGTCGCCGACTGCCCGGGCACGGTCCTCGTCAGTGGCGAATCCCTGGCTGTGGTGGCCGAAGGCAGCAAGGCCCTGGTTGTCCCAGTAACGCCCGACGTGGTCCTGATGGTGGAGCATGGGGCCCCGGTCCGGGCTGAACAGCCCCTGTTCCAACTGGCCCTCACCCCCGGCGAGGTGTTCTTGGAGAGCGTGGAAGAACGAGGGGACCAGGTGGCGGTGCGCTTCCGGTACCGGGCCCAGGTGGAGTGCAGCGAAGAGGCCATCGTGCGGGAAGGGGACAAGGTGGAGCGGGGCGAACCCCTTTCCAAGGGCGTCATTCCTCCCCACTACCTCATGGAAGTGGCCGGAGTCCAGAAGACCCGGGAGTACCTCCTCACCGAGCTCCAGAAGGTGTACAAGTCCCAAGGGGTGGACATCAACGACAAGCACTTCGAGGTGGTGATCCGCCAGATCCTCAACAACGTGAGGGTGGTGGACCCGGGGGACTCGTCCTTTGTGTTCAACGACGTGGTTCCCCTTGAGCTTTTCCAGCTGGAGGTGCGCCGCCTGGCCGAGGAAAACGAACGGATCCGCGCCTCCCGCGAGGAGCTGATTGGGGCCAAGTTGCTGGCCCCGTTGGCCAAGGGAGGGGTGACCCTCGCCGAGGCGGGGGACAAGCTGACGGCCGAGGTTCTCCAGCGGGCTGTGGGTCTGGGGGTCCGCCAGGCCAAGGTTGACCTCCACGGCGAAGCCCGCACGGTTCGGTTGACAGAATACAAGCTACCCCAGGGAGAACGGGAGCTTCTGCGGATCTCCCGGGCAGCTTTGTTGCGCAAGTCCTGGCTGGCTGCGGCCTCGTTCGAGCGGACCACCAAGGTGCTCGCCGACGCCGCGTTGCGGGGCGAGGAGGACCACCTCGATGGACTCAAGCCCTGCCTGATGGTGGGGAAGCGCATCCCGGTGGGGACAGGCTTTCCCAAGAAGGAGAACCCGCCCCGTTGAGCGGGCGGACAAGGAAGCTACAATTCGGGGGTCGATCATGCCCACGTTCAGTCAACTTGTGCGTCGGGGACGGAAACCCAATCCGTCCAAAAGCAAGTCGGTGGCCTTGACGGGCTGCCCCCAACGGCGGGGGGTGTGTTTGCGGGTGTTCACCCGCACCCCCAAGAAGCCCAACTCGGCTTTGCGCAAGGTGGCCCGGGTGCGCCTGTCCAACGGGAGGGAAGTCACGGCCTACATCCCTGGGGAGGGCCATAACCTTCAGGAGCACTCCATTGTGTTGGTGCGGGGCGGCCGGGTGAAGGACCTCCCTGGTGTGAAGTACCACATCGTCCGGGGTGCGTTGGACGCCGCCGGGGTGGAGAACCGCAAGCAGAGCCGGTCTCGGTACGGTGTGCGCCGGCCCAAGGAGGGTTAGTCGTGCCCACCTTCGACGTCGTCATCCCTGGTCGCGATGTGGCTGCCGACATTCGGTGCGGGTCCAAGTTGGTGGAGAAGTTCATTTGCTACGTGATGTGGGATGGGAAGAAGTCGCTGGCCCGGCGGGTGGTGTACGAGGCATTGGATCTGATCGAGCGCCGGGGCGATGGTCCGGCCCTCGAGACGTTCCTCAAGGCCATTCAGAACTGCATGCCCAAGATCGAGGTCCGTTCCCGGCGCGTCGGCGGGGCAGCTTACCAGGTTCCGTTCGAGGTCCCTGCCCACCGCCAGACCATGCTCAGCATGCGGTGGATTGTGCAAGCGGCCCGGGCTCGGGGTGAAAAGACGATGCCGGAACGGCTGGCCGCGGAGCTGGCTGCAGCCGCTCGAGGGGAAGGTGGGGCCTTCCAGAAAAAGCAGGAAGCCCACCGGATGGCCGAGGCCAACCGCGCGTTCGCCCACTACCGCTGGTAGGCCAGCCGGCGGGTTCCATGGCGGGCCTCCCTTTTGACGTCCGGCGGGTCCGCAACATCGGGATCATTGCCCACATCGACGCGGGGAAGACCACCCTTTCCGAGCGCATCCTGTACTACACGGGGCGCATCCACCGCATGGGGGAGGTCCACCACGGCAACACCGAACTGGATTGGATGGACCAGGAGAGGGAGCGGGGCATCACCATCACCGCCGCCACCACCACCGTCCCCTGGAGGGAGCACCAGATCAACATTATCGACACCCCAGGGCACGTGGACTTCACCGCCGAGGTGGAGCGCAGCCTGCGTGTGCTCGATGGGGCGGTCGTCCTGTTCTCTGGCGTCGAGGGCGTGGAGTCCCAGTCGGAAACCGTGTGGCGCCAGGCCGACCGGTACCGCGTTCCCCGCCTGGCGTTCATCAACAAACTGGACCGGGTGGAGTCGGACTTCTCCCGGGCCGTGCGAGAAATCGAGGAACGGTTGGGGGCGGTGGTGCTCCCCCTGGCGTTCCCGTGGAGGGACGCCGAAGGCCGCCTCCTGGGGATGATCGACCTGGTGGAGTTTCGCGCAGTTCGGTGGGACCCTGCCACCCAGGGCAAGGCGTACGCCGCTCTGCCCGTTTCCCCGGAGGTCCAACCCGAGGCCTGGGCTTGGAGGGAGAAGCTGCTGGAGCGCTTGGCGGAGATCTCCGACGCTGTGGCCGAGAAGTTCCTGGCCGGGGAAACCCTCGATCCTAGGGAGGCCCGCGTTGTGGCCCGCCAGGCTGTGCTGGAGCGCCGGTGGGTCCCGGTGCTGGGAGGTTCGGCCCTGGCCAACATCGGGGTTCAACCGGTGCTGGACGCGGTGGTGGACTTGTTCCCCTCTCCCTTGGATGTACCCCCTGTGCAGGGGTTTTCCTTGGACGGTCACGAAACGCAGGTTCGCAGACCCTCCCCGGAGGACCCCCTGGCGGCGTTGGCCTTCAAGGTGGCGGCCGACCCGTACGCGGACCGTTTGGTGTACACGCGGATCTACGCCGGCACCGTGGCCGAGGGGCAAGTCGTACTCAACAGCACCTCGGGCCAGCGCCTCCGTTTGACCCGGATCTTCCGCCTCCACGCCAATCGGCGGGAGCGCCTGGCCGAGGCCCGCGCCGGGGACATTGTGGGGTTGATTGCCTCGGGGACCGTGCTCACCGGGGACACCCTCTGCGACCCTGAAGCCCCTGTCCTCCTCGAAAGGATAGGGTTTCCTGAGCCTGTGGTTTTCCTGGCGGTTGAGCCCCGGTCGGAGCGGGACGCTGAGCCCTTGAGGGAAGCGCTGGACAAGATCGCCCAGGAGGATCCCACCTTTCGGGTTCAGACGGACGAGGCCACCGGACAGCTCCTCGTGGGGGGGATGGGGGAGCTGCAGCTGGAGGTCCAGCTGCGGCGGGTGCGGGAAGAGCTGGGGGTGCCCCATCGGGTCGGGCCTCCCCTGGTGGCCTACAAGGAAACAGTGGCCCGGCCCCTGGACGTGGTGGAGGAGCTGGACCGCACCCTGGTCGGGCATCGTCAGTACGCCCAGGTTCACCTGAGGATCAGTCCCCTCCCCCGGGGGGCAGGCGTGCGGTTCGTCAGCCAGGTGGGTCCCGAGGTGCTGCCGGCGGAGTTCGTGTCGGCGGTGAGGCGTGGGGTGGAGGGGGCTCTCACCGCCAGCCCCGTGGGAGGGTTCCCCCTGACCGACCTGGAGGTGGTGTTGGTGGGGGGTCGGTTTCACCCTGTGGACTCCACCGATGTGGCGTTCGAAGCGTGTGGAACGCAAGCTTTGCGGAGGGCGGTGGAGCGGGAGGGCACCGTGCTCCTGGAACCGGTGATGCAGGGGGATATAATCACGCCCACCGAGTACCTCGGAGAGGTTGTCTCGGACCTGGGTCGGCGAAGGGGAGAGATCCAGTCCATAGAAGCCCGCGGGGTGGTGGAAGTGGTGCGGTGTGCCATCCCCCTCCGGGAGACGTTAGGGTACGCGACCCAACTGAGGTCCCTCACTCAAGGACGGGCCGTTCATACCCTTCGGGTGACCCGCTATGCTGAAGTGCCACCGGAAGTGGCCGGAAACATTTTGAGGAGCCGAGGATACCATGGCTAGGGAAAAGATTCGCATCAAGGTTCAGAGCTACGACCACGAGCTCGTGGACGCCGCGGTCCGCAAGATTGTGGACACCGCAGCCGCCACCCGGGCCAAGGTCAGTGGTCCGATCCCCCTTCCCACCCAGCGCCGCCTGTACACGGTTCTGCGCTCCCCTCACGTGGACAAGCGGTCCATGGAACACTTCGAGTGGCGGGTTCATCGCCGGCTCATCGACATCAAAGAACCCACTGCGGCCACCATCAACGCCCTCATGGAAGTGGAACTGCCCACGGGGATCGACATCGAGATCAAGTTGTGAGGCCACCATGTCCATGGAACTTCTGGGCAAAAAGACAGGGATGACGCAGTGGTTCGACGAGGAGGGGCGGGCTGTCCCGGCCACGGTGTTGTGCGTCGAGCCGGCGGTGGTGGTGGGGATCAAGAGCGCCCATGACCATGGGTACACGGCCCTCCAGCTGGGCGCGGGGGAGGTCCCTGAACGCAAGCTCGCCAAGCCCGTTTTGGGGGTGTTTCGCAAGGTGGGCCTGAGTCCCCGTCGCCATCTGTTCGAGGTGCGTTTGTCCGAGGCTGGGGAGTACCGTGTGGGTCAAGAAGTGGGGGTGGATGTGTTTTCCCCCGGCGAGCGGGTGGACGTAACTGGGACTTCCAAGGGCCGGGGGTTTGCTGGAACGATCAAGCGCTGGAATTTTCGGTCCCGACCGAAGTCCCACGGGCACAAATGGTTCCGTCGACCCGGTTCGGCCGGTATGGGGCTGCGCAAGGTGGTCAAGGGCAAACGGTACCCGGGCCATTATGGGGCGGAGAGCGTTACCGTGCGCAACCTCCAGGTGTTGGCGGTGGACCCCCAGCGGCGGCTCGTGGTGGTAAAGGGCTCTGTGCCTGGGCCGCGCTCAGGCCTGGTCCGGATAAGGAAACACGATGCCTAAGCTCAGCCTGTATCGGTTCGACAATTTGCAGGCCCCCCCCGAAGAACTGGCCGTAGGAGAAGAGTTGTTTGGAGCCGAAGTGTCTGGGGACCTCCTGTGGCGGGCGGTCCGGGTTTACCTGCTCAACCGCCGGCAGGGGACAGCGAGCACCAAGACCCGTGGGGAAGTGAGCGGCGGCGGCCGCAAGCCTTGGCCTCAGAAGCACACTGGCCGGGCCCGACACGGGTCCACCCGCTCCCCCATCTGGCGTCATGGTGGGGTCACCTTTGGGCCCAAACCCCGGGCGTGGGAGTTGGCCCTTCCGCGGAGGATGAAGCGCCGGGCCCTGGCCGCGGCGCTCTCCGCTCGGTACAGGGAAGGGCAGGTCAAGGCCATCGATCGCCTGGGTTTCCAGAAGCCCCGCACAAAGGAGGGGATCAGGCTTTTGGGCCAATTGGTGTGCCCGGAGCGAACCCTGGTTGTGGTGGCCCCTGAGGAGTTCGTTGTTCCTGTGGCCAAGTCCTTTGCCAACATCCCCGGGGTGCAGTGTGTGCGGTCCGATGCCCTCACCGCCTACGATGTCCTCGTGCACGAAGGGGTCCTGCTGACCGAGCGGGCCGTTGAAGCCTTGGAGAGGAGGGTCGTCCATGCCTGAGGTTCGCCCCGAAGACATCATCCTCCGGCCGGTGCTGTCCGAGAAGACCTGGCGAGGGATGGAAGAGGGCAAGTACACGTTCGAGATTGCCCTCAAGGCCGGCAAGAGCGAGGTGCGGGACGCTGTGGAGACCCTGTTTGGGGTGAAGGTGGAGAAGGTTTGGGTTCAGCGGCGGGCAGGGAAACCCCGGCGGACAAGGATGGATCGCCGGCACGGGCGGACGTCGCACCAGAAGCGAGCCATCGTGCAGCTTGCCCCGGGCCACAAGATCGACATCGCGAGGTGACGCTATGGGCTTGAAGAAGCTGAATCCGGTCACCGCGGGGCAGCGCCACGCCGTTGTTCCCGACTACAAGGAAATCACCAAGGACGAGCCGGAGAAGACTCTGGTTGTCCCCCTCAAGAAGCACGCCGGCCGGAACAGCCAGGGCCGGGTCACGGTCCGGCACCGGGGCGGCGGACACAAGCGGTTGTACCGGGTGGTGGACTTCGGGAGGGACAAGTGGGGCATCCCGGCCCGGGTGGTGGCGGTGGAGTACGACCCCAATCGTTCGGGCTGGATCGCCCTCCTCCACTACGCGGACGGGGAAAAGCGATACATCTTGGCCCCGGTGGAACTTCGCGTCGGGGAAACCGTGGAGGCGGGGGACAAAGCCGAGCCCAAACCAGGCAATGCTCTCCCCCTGCGGGCTATCCCTGCGGGGACCCTGATCCACAACTTGGAGCTCTCTCCTGGGTCCAAGGGCAAGGTAGCCCGCGCTGCGGGTACGGCCGCTCAGCTGTTGGCCAAAGAGGAGGATCGGGCGGTGGTGCGGATGCCCTCCGGGGAATTGCGGGTGTTCCGGCTGGACTGCCTGGCCACCATTGGCCAAGTCAGCAATCCGGATCACAAGAACGTTCGCCACGGAAAAGCCGGGCGGGTTCGCCACTTGGGCTGGAGACCGGGGGTGCGGGGCGTGGCCATGGCGGCCGACGATCACCCCCATGGGGGAGGGGAAGGCCGGACCGGCGAGGGGCGACCCCCCAAGACCCCGTGGGGCAAGTTGGCCCGAGGTGTTCCCACCCGGGGCAAAAAGCCCACCGACAAGGTCATCCTCAAGAGGAGGAAGTGAAATGGCACGCTCCAAGCGGAAGGGGCCGTTTGTCGCGCCCGACTTGATGGAAAAGATTGCCCGGTTCCGCAAAGGTGAGATTCAAGAGATCAAGACCTGGTCCCGGGCCTCGATGATCACCCCCGACATGGTGGGGTTAACCCTCCGGGTCCACAACGGCAAGACCCACGTCCCGGTGCGGGTGACGGAGGCCATGATCGGGCACCGTCTGGGGGAGTTTGCTCCAACCCGGACGTTCCGGGGCCACGGTGGGGTGAAGAAGAAGGTCGTGGTGCCCAAGTGAGGGAGAGGCCATGAGGGAAGCGGTTGCGCGTGCGCGGTTTGTGCGGGTGTCGCCGTTGCGGGTTCGGCTGGTGGCCCGGGAGATCCGGGGTAAGCCGGTGGGGGAGGCTCGGCGGATCTTGGCCCTCACCCCCAGCAAGGCCAGCCGGTTGATCGGGAAGGTCCTGGACTCAGCCGTGGCCAACGCCCAGCACAACTTCGAGATGGACGGGGATCGGCTGGTGGTGGTGCGGGCTGTGGTGGATGAAGGCCCGCGCATCCGACGCCTGAACCCTCGGGCTTTTGGGCGGGCGGATATCATCCGCCGCCCCATGGCCCACATCACAGTGGCCGTGGGGGAGAAGGAGGCATAGTGGGGCACAAGACACACCCGGTGGGGTTCCGAATCGGCGTACTCCGCAAATGGCGGTCCACGTGGTTTGCCCCTGCGGAGAAGGTCCCCGAGTACGTGGCCGAAGATCGCCGGCTGCGCGAGGCCATCCAGCGGGACTACCGGGGAGCGGGAATCGCCGAGGTGCTCATCGAACGCACCATCGAGGGGAGGGTGACGGTGACCATCCGGGCGGCCCGGCCGGGGATCATCATCGGCCGGGCCGGGGCGGAGATCGCTGCCCTCCAGGAGAGGTTCTCTCGCCTGGTGGGACGGGAGGTTCGCATCGGGGTGGTGGAAGTGGAGAGACCTGAATTGGAGGCTCCCCTCGTGGCCCAGGACGTGGCCTTCCAGATCGAGAACCGCACCAACCCTTACCGGGCGATGAAGGAGACGATCCGGCGGGTCATCGCGGCCGGGGCCCAAGGGGTGAAAATCCGGGTTTCCGGGCGGTTGGGGGGAGCGGAGATCTCCCGCTCGGTGGAAATGAAGGAAGGCCGTGTCCCCTTGCACACCCTGCGGGCCGACGTGGACTACGGGCAGACCATCGCCTGGACCAAGTACGGGGTGATCGGGGTCAAGGCCTGGGTGTTCCGGGGCGAGGTATGGACCTTGGCCCGAGCCACCGGGGAGAGGACCTAGTATGCCCGCTCTGTTTCCCAAGCGCACGAAGTACCGCAAGCAGCACCGCGGGCGGATGAAGGGGATCGCCAGTCGGGGCAACGAAGTGGTGTTCGGGGAGTATGGCATCCAAGCCCTCGCTCCGGCCTGGATCACCAGCCAGCAGATCGAGGCGGTGCGAACGGCCTTGGCCCGCGCCACCCACCGCGGGCGCGTTTGGGTCCGGATTTTCCCGGACAAGCCGTACACCAAGAAGGCCGCGGAGTCCCGAATGGGTAAAGGCAAGGGCGAGGTTGAAAACTGGGTGGCTGTGGTCAAACCCGGGCGGATCATGTTCGAGCTGAGCGGGGTTTCCTTGGAGGAAGCCAAGGACATCCACCGCAGGGTTTCCTGCAAGCTGCCCATCGCCACCCAGCTGCGGACGAGGTTTCAACTGGGAGGAGAGAAATGAAGGCCCGGGAGATGCGGGAGCTGGCCCCGGAGGAGTTGAACCAGCGGGTGAGCGAATGGAAGCGCAAGCTCCTCACCCTGCGGTTCCAGTTGGCTTCGGGGCAGCTCACCAACACAGCCGAGCTCGTCAAGACCAAGCGGGACATCGCCCGCGCCATGACCATCCTCCGGGAGCGGGAACATGCGTAAACAGAGATTGGGACGAGTGTTGAGCGCACGGATGGCCAAGACGATCGTGGTCTTGGAGGAGCGGTTCAGGGAGGACCCCCTGTACCACAAGCGGGTGCGCCACCGCACGCGGTACTATGCCCACGACGAGAGGGGGGAAGCCCAGGTCGGGGACCTGGTGCGCATTGAGGAGACCCGCCCCCTGTCCAAACTCAAGCGGTGGCGGCTGGTGGAAGTGGTCCGGCGTGCGGGGGGTGAACGATGATTGTGCCCACCACCGTGCTGACCGTAGCCGACAACACCGGGGTCAAAGAGGTGGAGTGCATCAACATCCTGGGCAAGAAGAGGGAGGCCACCATCGGGGACATCGTGGTCGCCTCGGTGAAAAAGAGGATTCCCACCTCGGACTTCAACAAGGGGGACATTGTCCGGGGGGTGGTGGTGCGGACGAGGGTGGCTTTCCGTCGGGACGATGGGAGCACCCTGCGGTTCGACGACAACGCGGTGGTGTTGGTGGACAAAGCCGCCCAGCCGGTGGGGACCCGGGTGTTCGGACCGGTGGCCCGGGAGCTTCGGGACAAAGGGATGATGCGGATCGTGTCGTTGGCCCCTGAGGTGGTGTAGGAGGACCCATGCAGAAAGTTCGCAAAGGAGATCGGGTCAAGGTCGTTTCCGGGGAGGACCGGGGCAAGATCGGCAAGGTGCTCCGGGTGTTCCCCGACCGCGGCCGGGCCCTGGTGGAAGGGGTCAACATCGTGACCAAGCATCAGCGGCCCACCCAGACGGTGCGGGAGCCGGGGATCATCAAGCGGGAGGCCCCCATCCACCTTTCCAACCTCAAGGTGGTCTGCCCGGAGTGTGGAGCCCCCACCCGGATTGCCTTCACCGTGGTGGAACGCCAGAAGATGCGGCGGTGCAAGCAGTGTGGAGCAACCTTCGCCTAGACCTATGAAATACGAACGCTATCGCAAGGAAGTGGTCCCCCGCCTTCTGAAGGAATTGGGGTACCGAAACGTGATGCAGGTGCCCAAGGTGGAAAAAGTCGTGGTCAACATGGGTGTCGGGAAGCACGATGACCCCAAGATCCTGGAAGGGGCGATGAAGAACCTCGCCCAGATCACCGGGCAGAAGCCGGTGGTCACCCGGGCGAAGAAGTCCATTTCCGACTTCAAGATCCGCAAGGGGGATGCCATCGGATGCATGGTGACCCTGCGGGGAGCTCGGGCCCACTTCTTCCTGGAGAAACTGTTTGCTGTGGCCCTCCCGGGGATCCGGGACTTCAAGGGCGTGTCCCCGGACTCCTTCGACGGGCGGGGCAATTTCACGATCGGCCTCACCGAGCAGCTGGTGTTCCCCGAGGTGTCGTACGACGACGTGGTCCGCACCCAGGGGATGGACATCACCGTTGTGACCACGGCCCGGACCGATGAGGAAGCGCGGGCCCTCCTGGCTGCCCTGGGGTGTCCGTTCCGCAAGAACTAGGGGGCAACGATGGCAAGAAAGGCAATGGTGGAGAAGGCGAGGCGGACCCCAAAGTTCACGGTTCGAGCCCGCAACCGGTGTCGGTTGTGCGGACGGCCCCGGGGGTTTGTCCGCGACTTCGGGCTGTGCCGGATGTGCTTCCGCAAGTTGGCGTTGGACGGGGAGCTGCCGGGCGTGCGCAAGGCCTCGTGGTGAAGGAGGAACCATGACGGGAGACCCCATCGCCGACATGCTCACCCAGATCCGCAACGCCCAAGCACGGTTCAAGGAAGAGGTCTGGATGCCCTCTTCCCGGCTGAAGGAAGAGATCGCACGGATCCTCGTGGAAGAGGGTTACGTGGAGTCCTGCTCCGTGGAGCCGGGAGAGCATTACCCCATGTTGAAGATTCGGCTGAAGTACAAGAAGGAGGGCCCCCGGACGCGGCGCCCAGCCCTTCAGGGGGGCCGGCGGGTGAGCCGACCCTCCCGCCGGGTGTACGTGGGCTGCGAAGAGGTGCCCTTGAGCCGAGGTGGCCTGGGCACACCGATCCTTTCCACGTCCCAAGGGATCATGACCGGACGGGAGGCCCGCCGCCGCAAGATCGGCGGAGAGCTTCTCCTCGAGGTGTGGTGAGCCCATGTCCAAGATCGGAAAGAAGCCCATCGCCCTACCCAGCAACGTCACGGTGGAAGTGGGGGAGGACCGGGTGGTCGTGCGCGGCCCCCACGGGACCCTGGAGTGCCCTTACGAGCCCGCGTACGTCTCCATCAAAGTCCAGGACGGCCAGGTGGTCGTGGAACGCAAGGGCGACCGGGCTGCGTTCCGGGCCCGCCACGGTCTGTACCGGGCCCTCCTCGCCAACATGATCCAGGGCGTGACCCAGAAGTGGCACAAGGCCCTGGAGATCCAAGGGCTGGGTTATCGGGCCCGCTTGGAAGGGAGAACCTTGGTGTTGGAGCTGGGGTACTCTCACCCGGTGCGGTTCGATCTGCCCCAGGGCATTGAGTGCACCGTTCCTGAGCCCACCAAGATCAACATTCAGGGAACAGACAAGGCGTTGGTGGGCCAGGTGGCCGCCAACATCCGGGCTCTTCGTCCCCCCGAGCCTTACCGGGGCACAGGCATCCGCTATCGGGGCGAGGAGATCCTCCGCAAGGCCGGTAAACTTGGAGCCAAAGGGTGAAGCCATGGCCCGACCAACACGTAACGATCAGCGCCTGAAGAGAAAAGCGAGGATCAGGAGAAAAGTGCAGGGGACGCCCGAGCGGCCCCGCTTGTGCGTGTACAAAAGCCTCCGGCACATCTACGCCCAGATCGTGGATGATACGCAGGGGCGCACCCTGGCGGCTGCTTCTACCTTGACGGAAGCCATTCGGGCGGAGGCCCCCACGGCCACGGTAGCGGCCGCCCAGCGGGTGGGCCACTACCTCGCCCAGCAAGCCCAAGAGAAGGGCATCCGCAAGGTGGTGTTCGACTGCTCCGGGTACCAGTACCATGGGGCTGTGAAGGCCCTCGCGGATGCAGCGCGGGAGGGAGGTCTTCAGTTCTGATGCCCAGTGTTACGACAGAGATTCTGCAGGAAGTGATCGATATCCGCCGGGTGGGGAAGGTCACCAAGGGCGGCAAGCGGTTACGGTTCCGGGTGGTGGTGGTGGCCGGGGATGGGGCCGGCCGGGTGGGCGTGGGGGTGGGAAAGTCCGTGGAAATCCCCCAAGCTGTCCAACAGGGCATCCGCGACGCCATGAAGCGGTTGGTCAACGTGCCTGTCCGGAACGGGACCATCCCCCATGAGGTGCGGGGCGAATTCGGGGCGGCCAAGGTCCTGCTCAAGCCTGCGTACCCCGGCACGGGGGTGATCGCCGGGCGGACGGTGGGGGCGGTGTGCCGAGTGGCTGGGATCAAAGACATTCTCACCAAGGCCCTGCGCTCCACCAACCCGCTGAATCTGGCCCGGGCCACCCTGGATGCCTTTGCCAAGCTGGAGAGCCCGGAGATGGTGGCGGCCCGCCGGGACAAGAAGGTCGAGGACATTGTGGAGGTCGAGGACGATGAGAATCGATAACCTGCGCCCCCGCCCAGGCAGCAAGAGGGGCCTCAAGCGGGTGGGCCGGGGTTACAGCTCCGGCCACGGGGGCCATGAGTCGGGCCGAGGCACCAAGGGGCAGAACTCCCGGTCCGGGGTCACGGTCCGGCCGGGATTTGAAGGGGGGCAAACGCCCTTCTGGATGAGGTTCCCCAAGCGGGGGTTTCACAATCCCTCCCGGCAAGAGTTCACCGTGGTGAACGTGGCAGACCTGGAGCTGCGGTTCCAGGCTGGGGAAGAAGTGAACCCAACGGTTCTCCTCCAGCGCCGGGTGATCAAAAAGATGGACAGGGGCCTGAAAATTCTGGGGGGAGGGCAGTTGACCAAGGCGTTGGTGGTGAAGGCCCACGCCTTCAGCGCCATGGCCAAGGAAAAGATCGAGAAGGCCGGGGGTCAGGCCCTGGTCCTGGAAGCGACGAAGGAGGGCTAGGTGCTGGGGCGACTGGGACAGCTGTTCGCCGTGGAGGAGCTGCGCAAACGCATTGTGTACACCCTGGGCATGCTCCTGGTGTTCCGAATCGGGGCCCACATCCCGGTCCCGGGGGTAGACACCCGGCAGCTGGCCGAGGTTCTCTCCGGGGCGTTCGGAGCCGGGCTGTTCCAGTTCATCAACCTATTCACCGGGGGGGCCCTCCAGCAGTTCTCCCTCTTCTCCCTGGGCGTAATCCCTTACATCAACGCCTCGATCATCCTTTCGCTCCTCATCCCGGTGATCCCCGCCCTGAAGAAGCTTCAGGAGGAGGGGCGGGAGGGACGCAAGAAGCTGACCCAATACACCCGATGGGGCACGGTCTTCCTTGCCCTCCTGCAGTCCTACGCCATGAGCTACTTGGTGATTCAGTACCAGCTGGCCCAGCCCACGGTAGGCTTCTTCTTGTCGTCCATCATCGCCCTCACCACGGGCACGATCTTCCTCATGTGGGTGGGGGAGAGGATCACGGAGAACGGGATTGGCAACGGGGTGTCCATGTTGATCATGGCGGGGATCGTGGCCCGGTTGCCGGCCGAGGTGCAGGCCACCTACTTGGAGATCTCTGCGGGGACGGTTCACCCCATCTGGGCCCTGGTGTTGATCGTGGTGTTCGTGGCCGTGATTGCCCTCACCGTGATCATCCAGCAGGGTCAGCGGAAAATCATCATCCAGTATGCCAAGCGGACCACAGGGCGGCGGGTGTACGGGGGCCATACCACCCACCTGCCCTTGCGCGTCAACCAGGGCGGCGTGATCCCCATTATCTTCGCCTCGGCCATCCTCACCCTCCCCAGCTCCATCGCCACCTGGATCCCCCAGCTGAACTGGCTTAGGAACTACGTGGAGCCTGGGAGCCTGGCTTACCTGTTGGCCTACGTGGTCCTGATCTTCTTCTTCACCTACTTCTACTCCACTTTGGTGTTTGACCCCCAGGAAATCGCCAAGAACCTGCGGGAGGCGGGGGGGTTTGTGCCGGGCGTGCGCCCTGGCCAGCCCACGGCCGATCACTTGTCTGAGGTCACCAACCGGCTGTTGGTGGTGGGTGGGTTCTTCTTGGCGGGCATCGCTGTGCTGCCCTATGTTTTCCAGGCGGCCTCGGGCATCCGTTCGTTCGTGGTCGGGGGCACGTCCCTCCTCATCCTCGTGGGTGTGGGGATTGACACCATCATGCAGATCGAGGCCCACCTGGTGATGCGCCAATACGAGTCCCTCGTCAAAGGGTCGGCGTTCTTGGGGAGGCGCGGTCTATGAACGTGGTCCTCCTGGGTCCCCCGGGAGCTGGCAAGGGTACGTTGGCAGTCCAACTGGCTCAATGTTTGGGGGTTCTGCACCTGTCAACAGGCGACCTGCTGCGGGATGAGGTGGCCCGAGGCACGCCCTTGGGGCGTCAGGCCGAGGGGTACATGAAGCGGGGCGAGCTCGTCCCTGACGAAGTGGTATTGGCCATGGTCAAGGAGCGGGTCAACGGCGAGCGGGGAGTACTTCTCGATGGGTTCCCGCGCACGCTGGCTCAGGCCCGAGGGCTGGAGGCGTTCCTCAAGGTGGACAAGGTGGTGTACCTGGCAATTTCCAAGGAGGAGGTCGTGCGCCGCCTCAGCAGCCGCCGGGTGTGCACGCGGTGCGGTGCTGTGTTCAACCTTGTGACACAACCTCCCCAGCAGGCCGAGCGCTGTGACCGCTGCCAAGGGCCACTGGCGGTGCGTCCCGATGACCGGCCGGAGGTGGTGGCCCGTCGGTACGAGGTGTACGAGCGGGATTCGGCCCCTCTGGTGGATTACTACCGGCGGCAAGGTCTGCTGGTGGAGGTCAACGCCGCGCAGTCCCCTGAGGCTGTGAGGGCTCAGGCCCGAGCTGCTCTTTCCCAATGATCGCCCTCAAGACCCACTCTGAACTGGAGATCTTGGAGGCGAACGCCCACCTGCTGGCGGAGATTCTTTTGGAGGTGGCCCTGCAGGCCAAGCCGGGGGTGAGCACAGGCGAACTGGATCGCTTGGCGGAACGGCGAATCCGTCAGGCCAGGGCCGAGCCGGCGTTCAAGGGGTACCGGGGTTTCCCGGCCACCTTGTGCGCCTCCCTCAACGAGGAAATCGTGCACGGGATTCCCTCCCCCCGCAGGGTGTTGAAGGACGGGGACCTCCTTTCTTTGGACCTGGGGCTTCGCCGGGAAGGGTACTATGCCGATGCGGCGGTGACGGTGGGGGTTGGCGAGGTTTCCCCTCAAGCCGAGCGCCTAATGCGGGTGACGTGGGAGGCCTTGCGGGCGGCAATTCACTCGGCTAAGATTGGGCGCCACGTTTCCGACCTGTCTCACGCCATCGAGCAAACGGTGCGCGCGGGGTCTTTTTATGTGGTTCGGGAGTTTGTGGGGCACGGGATCGGGCGGGAGCTCCATGAGGAACCGCAGATCCCCAATTTTGGCCCCCCGGGGGTGGGGACGGTCCTCCGCGAGGGGATGGTGCTGTGTCCGGAGCCGATGGTGAAGGCCGATGATCGGCCGGTGAGGCTCAAGGAAGACGGCTGGACAGCCGTAACCGCCAGCGGGGCCTGGGCCGCCCACTTTGAGGAGATGGTGGCCATCACCGCCGATGGCCCGAAGGTGCTCACCGAATGGATCGGGGAGGAATTGTGGCGAACAAGGATGTGATCCGAACCCGGGGGGAAGTGACGGAGGTCTTGCCGGACTCGATGTACCGGGTTCGCCTGGAGAATGGGCATGAGTCCCTGTGCGTGACCTCGGGCCGGATGAGGAAGAACTTCATCCGGGTCGTGGTGGGAGACAAAGTGGTGGTGGAGTTTTCCCCCTACGACCTGACCCGGGGGCGGATTGTGTATCGGGAGTCTTAGGAGGCGAGGATGAAAGTCCGGAGCTCGGTGAAGAAGATCTGTGAGAAGTGCCGGGTCATCCGTCGTCAGGGACGGTTGTGGGTTCTTTGCCGCAACCCCAAGCACAAGCAGAGGCAGGGTTAGGGTATGGCGAGGATTGCAGGGATCAACTTGCCGGCCAAGAAGAGGATTGAGGTGGCCCTGACGTACGTGCACGGGATCGGGAGGTCCAGGGCCCGGGAGGTCCTGGCCCGTACGGGGGTCAACCCCAACACGAAGGTCATGGACCTCACGGAGCAGGAGGTGACCGCCCTGCGCAAAGAGGTGGAAGGGTTCACTGTGGAAGGGGACCTCCGCCGTCAGGTCAAGGGCAATATCCAGCGGCTCATTGAAATTGGGTGCTACCGGGGTGTGCGCCACAAGGCGGGGCTGCCCGTTCGGGGACAAAAGACCCGCACCAACGCCCGCACCTGGAAGGGTCCGCGGCCGGCCAAGGCCGGGAAGAGGAAGTAATGGCGCAGGGAAAGAAAAAGGCGATTCGGCTGGATCGAGCTCGCGTGCATATCCACTCCACCTTCAACAACACGATCATCACCTTGTCCGATCTCCAGGGGAACACGATCACCTGGCAGTCCGGGGGGACCGCGGGGTTCACCGGGTCGCGCAAGGGCACCCCCTATGCCGCTCAGCTGGCCACCCAAGCCCTGGTCCGTGAGCTCAAGGAGTTCGGAGTTCGCGCGGTGGTGGTGACTGTGGACGGGACCGGACCTGGGCGGCAGGCGGTGGTCCAGACCCTCCGTTCTTCCGATATCCAGGTGGAGGAAGTGCGGAACGTCACCCCGGTTAGCCACAGCTAGGAGGAGAGGATGGCGCGGCACACGGGACCAAAATGCAGATTGTGCAGGAGGGAAGGGCAAAAGCTCCTGCTGCGGGGCGATCGGTGCTTTTCCGACAAGTGTTCCATGACCCACCGGGCCAAGATCCCTGGTCAGCATGGGCGTCTGCGGGCCCGGCGCCGGGCTACCCCCTACGCCATCCGCATCCGGGAGAAGCAGAAACTCAAGAGGATTTATGGGGTGCGGGAGGCCCAATTCCGCCGGTACGTGGAAGCGGCCAAGAAGTGGAAGGGGGTCACCGGCGAGGCCATCCTCAAGCTGTTGGAACGGCGGCTGGACAACGTGGTGTACCGGGCAGGATTTGCCACCTCCCGGGACCACGCCCGGCAGCTGGTCACCCACGGGCACTTCCTCGTGAACAACCGGCACACCCGCATCCCCTCCATGCTCCTTCAAGAGGGGGACATGGTGGAGCTCCGGCCGGAGTCCCGGGCCAAGCTGAGGGAAGCCATTCGAGGGTGGGCGGAGCGCCGGCCCCTTCCCAGTTGGATCATGCGGGACCTGGAGGGGTTGAGGGTCCAGGTGGGGGCTGAGCCCAACTTGGAAGAGCTGGACCAGTCCGTGAACATGAGCTTGATTGTGGAGTTCTACTCCCGCTGACATGGGCAACTTCGTATATCCGGAGTACGCCAATTGGTTGGAGCACAGCCCGCGGTACGGGAAGCTCGCGGTGGGTCCGTTGGAGCGGGGGTACGCTACCACCCTGGGCAATGCCCTCCGCCGCACGCTTCTCTCGGCCGTTCCCGGTGCGGCCGTTGTGCGGGTCATGTTCCCTGGCCATTACCACGAGTACGACACGGCCGAAGGGGTTCGCGAGGACTTGCTGCACGTGATCCTGAACTTGAAGGGCTTGGCCCTGCGCGTGTCCGGCAACGGACTGCACCGGCTGTACCTCAACGCCACAGGCCCCAAAGAGGTCCGGGCGGAGGACATTGAAGCCCCTTCCGAAGTGGCCATCATGAACCCCGACCTGTACATCGCCACCTTGGAGGAAGGGGGGCGCCTGGAGGTGGAGATGGAAGTGGAGGCCGGCCACGGGTTCCGGACCGCTGAGGAGAACAAACGGGAAGATGCCCCGGTGTCCCTTATCCCCGTGGACTGCGACTTCTCCCCGGTGGAGAAGGTCAACTTCCAAGTGGAGGAGACCCGTGTGGGGGGCAAGTCCGGGTACGAGCGGCTCCTGTTGGACGTTTGGACGAACGGAGCTGTGACCCCCGGGGAGGCGGTGGAGCAGGCCGTTCGTGTTCTTTTGGAGCACTTCCACCTCCTGGTCCAGGCCCAGGGCCGGGAGGAGAAGGCGGCTAAGCCCGAGGTTTCCCAGGACCTGCTCCGGCCCCTGCAGGAAATGGGCTTCGAGGTCCGGGCCTGCAACCTCCTCCGCGAGGAGGGTGTGGTGACGTTGGCCGACCTGTTGGCCAAGACCCGGGAGGAGATTTCCGACATCCACGGCTTTGGGGAGAAGACAATGGCCCGCCTGGAGGCGCGGCTCCAGGAGCTGGGCTACACCCTACGTTCGGAAAAGGAGGGCTGATGCGTCATCGCCGCAAGGTTCCCAAGCTAAGCATGACCGCGGACCGTCGCCGATCTGTTCTTCACGGGCAAGCCAAGGCCCTCATTGTGCACGGCAAGGTGGACACCACACCACCACGGGCCAAGGCCACCCAAGCGGTGGTGGAGCGGCTGGTGACCTGGGCCCGCCAAGGGGACCAAGCCGCCCGCCGCCGGGCGTTCGCGGTGCTGCAGGACAAACAGGCCACGGACAAGCTGTTCGGGGAGATTGGCCCCAAGTACAAGGACCGCGAAGGGGGCTACACCCGGATCCTCAAGCTTGGGCCCCGCCGGGGCGACGCCGCGGAAGAAGCCCGGCTCACCTGGGTCTAGCCATGCGCCGGGCCATTGCCCCAGCCCACTTGCGCACCGTAGGGCCCTACTCCCCGGCCGTTCAGGCCGGGGATTTGCTGTTCATCTCCGGTCAGATCCCCTTGGACATGGAGGGGGGCAAGCTCGTGGAGGGCCCGGTCGAGGTGCAGACCCGCCGGTGCATGGAGAACCTCAAGGCCGTGCTCGCGGCGGCAGGCGCCAGCCTCAAAGACCTTGTCAAGGTCACCATTTTTCTTGTTGACATGAAGGACTTCGACGCGGTCAACCGGGTGTACGGGGAGTTCTTTGACCTGGAACCCCCGGCCCGCTCCTGCGTTCAGGTTTCGGCTCTACCCCGGGGCGCTCGAATCGAGATCGAGGCCGTCGCTTACCGACCCTAACACGGGCAAGTTTTCCGGCCCAAGTTCTCGTCTCTTCCCCCCAGCTTTCACGAGGGCGTGGAGAGAAGTTTCGCCTGGCGCCCTCTGAGCCGGGCCAGCATGTCTTGTACCATCTGGGGGAGGTTGTACTCGGCCTTCCATCCCCAGTCGTCGCGCGCTGGGGAATCGTCGATGCTCCGGGGCCAGGAGTCGGCAATGGCCTGGCGAAAGTCCGGTTTGTACTCCACTCGGAGCCCTGGGATGTGTTTGCGGATCTCCGCCGCGATCTCCCCGGGGGTGAAGCTCATGGCCGTGATGTTGTACACCCGGTACCGCAGCCGCGAGTTTGGGGCCTCCAGGAGCTCGATCGCCGCCCGCAGGCAGTCCGGCATGTACATCATGGGCAGCCGGGTATCCTCCCGGAGGAAACAGGTGTATGTTCCCTTCTCCACGGCGGCGTAGAAGATCTCCACCGCGTAGTCGGTCGTCCCCCCGCCAGGAGGCGTTTCGCTGGAGATGATCCCCGGGTACCGCAAGCCCCGCACATCCACACCGTACTTGCGGGTGTAGTAGTCGCACAACAGCTCCCCGGTGACCTTGGTTACCCCGTACATGGTGGTGGGGTTGAGGCACGCTTCCTGGGGGGTGCGATCGCGGGGGACATTGGGGCCGAACACGGCGATGGAGCTGGGGAAAAACACCTGATGGACGCCGTGGTTTCGGGCGACTTCCAGCACGTTGAGCAGGCTTCCCACGTTGACGTTCCAGGCGCGCTGGGGGTCTTGTTCCCCGGTGGCGGAGAGCACGGCGGCCAGATGGTAGATCACGCGGACCTTGTACTGGGACACCACCTTCTCCACCGTGGACCGGTCCGTGACGTCCAGGAGTTCAAAAGGAGCGGGGAGGTTGCCGGGCCGACGGGCTGAGGCGATCACGTGGTCCGCGCCGTACCTCTGGCGCAGGGCTCCCACCAATTCCGATCCGATCTGACCTGTGGCGCCTGTGACCAAAATGCTCATCGAGCCTCCTTGGAATGGGATAACCGCCCCATTGTACCCCACAACCGCGGCGAAATGCAGGTTTGCTCGGGGTTCGCTCAACGGCTAAGCTGGGTGGCGAGGAACCTATGGGCAAATACGACTTTATCGCAGCTGAGCTTGGGGAATTGAGGCGCCAGGGCCTGTACAACACGATCCGCACCATCGGCAGCGCGGTAGGGGCCTGGACCGTGGTGGATGGCCGGCGGGTTCTCAACATGTGCTCCAACAACTACCTGGGGTTTGCCAACGACCCCCGGTTGAAGGGGGCGGCCCGCCAGGCCCTGGAGGAGTACGGGGTGGGGCCGGCGGCGGTGCGGTCCATCGCCGGGACCATGACCCTCCACGTGGAGTTCGAGCGCAAGCTCGCGGCGTTCAAGGGCGCTGAGGACGCACTTTCCCTGCAGTCGGGTTTCTGCGCCAACTTGGCGGCGATCCCCACCCTCATGGGTCAGGGCCATGTCCTGTTCACGGACGAGCTCAACCACGCCTCCATCATCGACGGCTGCCGCCTCACCAAGGCCGAGCGGGTCATCTACCCCCATCGGGACGTGGACGCCCTGGCCAAGGCTTTGGAGGAAAGAAAGGACGCCCCCCGCAAGCTCATCGTCACCGACGGCGTGTTCTCCATGGACGGGGATTTGGCCCCGCTGCCCGCGATTGTGGAGGTGGCCGAGCGGTACGAAGCGATGGTCATGGTGGACGATGCCCACGGGGAAGGTGTGTTGGGTCGGGCCGGCCGGGGCATCGTAGACCACTTCGGGGTCCACGGTCGGGTGGACATCGAGATGGGCACGCTGTCCAAGGCCTTCGGGGTGGTGGGGGGCTACCTGGCCGGGAAGCGGGAAATCATCGAGTACCTCCGCCAGCGGGCTCGTCCGTTCCTGTTCTCCAGTGCCGCCACCCCAGCTGACGTGGCGGCCTGCATGGCGGCGGTGGACGTCCTGGAGAAGTCCGACGAGCCGGTGCGGCGTCTGTGGGACAACGCCCGGTACTTCAAGGCGAAGATGAAGGACTTGGGATTTGACCTCGGCCAGTCCGAGACCCCCATCACCCCGGTCATGCTGGGGGAGGCCCCTACGGCTTGGGAGTTCTCCAAGCGCCTGTTCCAGCGCGACGTGTTTGCTCAGGCCATCGTGTTCCCCACGGTGCCGCGGGGCAAGGCGCGCCTGCGCGTGATGGTGTCCGCGGTCCACACCAAGGAAGACTTGGACTACGCTGTGGATGCGTTCGCCAAGGTGGGCCGGGAACTCGGCGTGATTTAGGGCGTTTGAAAAAAGAGGCGCCCGGCCGAGCGCCGGGCGCCTCTTTTCGGGGTTTACCTACGCTTTCTTTGCGTAAAGGTGCCGTTTGATGTCCTGTTTGGTGGACTTGGCAAACGGCTGATCCACGATGGTGATGCACTCTTTGTCCTTGAGCCGCTTGAACGAAGCCAGGTTCTGTTGGACGTCCTTGATCTTCTCCCAGAAGTAGGCCTTGGCGGCCTCCGGGCCCTGCACACCCTGCTGTTTGAGAAAGTCCCAGGAGGGGTAGATCATCGCCGCCACCATGGCTTCCCCTCGGGAAGTGTCCTCGTGGACAAGGACTTCTTCCACGCCAGGGATGCGAGCGATCTCCCACTCCACCTCTTCGGGGTGGACCTTCTTTCCCGACTCCAGCACGATCAGGTTCTTCTTTCGCCCGGCTAGGTACAGGCGGCCCTCGTAGTCCATCCGCCCGATGTCGCCGGTGCGGAACCATCCATCCGGGGAGAGCACTTCCCGGGTCCGCTCGGGGTTTTTGTAGTAGCCCATCATCACGTTCGGTCCCCAAGCCATGACCTCGCCGTACCCTTCGGCATCGGGTTTGTCGATCTTGATCTTGACCCCAGGGAGTGGGCGGCCCACTGTCCCGGCCTGGGGGGCCAAAGGCTCACTCACCGACAGCACAGGCGCCGTCTCGGTGAGTCCGTAGCCCTCCATCATCCCCAGGCCCAGGCGGCGCAGGCCTGTGCCCACATCGCGGGCCAGGGGGGCTCCCCCGGACACAAAGAAGCGGAACTGCTCCCCCAGAAGCTTGCGCTTGAGCATCGTCCCCAAGAGCCGCGGGGTAAACCGGTACAGAAGGTGCCGGAGCTTGTGGGTCTCGATGTTCTCCACCATCCGCCGCCACAGGGCGTGGTACAGCTTGGGGACGCCAACCAGAACCGTCACGCCCACCTGTCGGCCCAGGGCCACCAGGTTGCGGTAGTCGTCGGTGTAGGTCACCGAGGCTCCCACCCACAGCGGCGCAAGCAGCGTGGCCGTAAGGCCGTAGATGTGGTACCAGGGGACAATCGTCACCAGCCGGTCGGTTGGGCTGAATTGGATCACCTTGAGGAAGGCTTCGATGTTGGAGGTGATGTTGCGGTGGCAGAGCATCACGCCCTTGGAGTCCCCCGTGGTGCCCGAGGTGTACATGAGCACGGCCAGTTCCTCCGGGTCGGGCCGCACGTCGGGGATGGTGGCCTCGTCGGCGGGGAGCACGTCCCACAGGGAGACCGCCCCCAACGCCACGTCCACGGAGATGACCTCCTGGAGGGTTCGCACTTCCCCGGCCAAGGGCAGGAGCTCTTGGTACCGGTGGGGAGCGGTGAACAGGAGTTTGGCCTCGGAATCCTCCATCAACCGCCGGACCTCCGCGGGTTGAAGTCCCGCGTCCATAGGGACAGCCACAGCCCCCACCCGTTGGATGGCAAAGAAGGCCACCGCCCAGCCGACCGACGGCTTGGCGATGAGCCCCACACGGTCCCCCGCGCCCACGCCCTGACCAGCCAGCCAGGACGCGAGTCTTCCCGACAGGTCCCACAGTTCCTTGTAGGTCACTTCCTGGAACTGGACGGTGCCACCCTTGTTGACGGGCAGGCGAATCGCCACCCGCCGGCTATGTTCCTGAACCGAGCGGGCCAAAAACTCCGGTATGCTCGGGTAGCGCTTGAAACGCGTTACCATCGCACGCACCTCCTAGGGCGCCTAGGATTTGAGTCCCTTATTATACTCGTCCGCTGCGAGGGCGGCCAAGGCGCCTTCGGCCGCGGCCACCACGGCCTGGGCCCTCCGCACCTCCGGATCGCGCAGGTCCCCGGCAGCGAACACCCCCGGTTGGCTTGTGCGCATCATCCCGTCCGTAACCACGTACCCCTTGTCCGTGAGGTCCACTATCCCCCGCAGCCAGTCCGTGTTCGGTTTGTACCCGATCTTGACGAAGATCCCCTCCACGGGAAGGTCCCTCAGCTCTCCTGTACCCAGGTCCTGGAGAAGAACGCCCCGCACAGCTTGATCCCCCCGCACTTCGTGCACCACAGCGTTCCACACCACCTCCACGTGCGGGTCGGCCAGGACCTTCTCCTTGAGCGTTGCCGCGGCCCGCAGGGCTTTGGGGTCTTCCTGGGGATGGCGCACGACCAGGTACACCCTGCGGGCAATCTTGGAAAGGAACAGGGCCTCGGTTAGGGCGCTGTTGCCGCCTCCCACAACGACGACGTCTTTGCCCTTGTAGAAGTAGCCGTCGCACACGGCGCAGTAGGAGATGCCACGACCGGCGAACTCCCTGGCCCCGGGCACTTCCAGCTCCTTGTAGTGAGCTCCCGTGCAGAGGACCACCGTTCTGCCCACCACCGGGCCCATCGAAGTGTCCACGAGCCAAGAGCCTTGGGGGGAGGAGAGGCTACGGGCCTCGCCCAAGACGAACTGGGCGCCCAGCCGCTCGGCCTGGGTCTGCATCCGTTCGGCGAGCTCCGCCCCGGAAATCGGTTCCGGAAACCCCGGGAAGTTCTCGATCAAGGGGGTTTCCAAAATCTGCCCTCCCGGCAAGGCCCTTTCTAGGACCAGGGTGTCCAACCCGGCCCGCCGGGCGTAGATGGCGGCAGTGAGCCCGGCCGGCCCTGCTCCCACAATCACCACGTCCCAAACCCGCTCCATGGCTTGCGCGGTTGATTCTATCACGGTAGGGTAAGTTTGATGCGCGAAGTGACCCGCAACGGGGACTTCTTGATCATCCGGTTTGACTACGACCCGGCACTTGTGGAGCGGGTCAAGGGTCTCCCGGGCCGGCGCTGGGACCCGGAAAACCGTCAGTGGATTGTACCGGCGGTCTTTGCTCCAGCCGTGGTCCACCTCCTTAGGCCCGAGGGGTTCCTGTTTGGGGAGGGAATCCAGCAGCTAGCGAACGCTCAGGGTGAAGAGGCACGGGATCACCTGAAAGTGTCCGAGCTCAACCAGCGGGTCCAGGCGGCCCTGAAGCGGGAGTTTCCCGAGCCGGTCTGGGTCGTGGGAGAGATCCTGGGGTACGGGAAGAGCCTAGGCAAGAACAAGTCCTACGTGGATTTTCAGCTCGTGGAGCGCCTGGAGGGCCGGATTGTGGCCGCAGCGGAGGCCGTTCTTTTCCGGGAAGAACGGGGGAAGATCGAAGAGAAACTCCACGAGGCGGGAGATCCCTACGCCCTGCAGGACGAGCTTATGGTGCGGGTGCTGGCCCAGGTGGACCTCCAGACCCAGTGGGGTCGATACCGCCTGGTCATCCGCGACTTGGACGTCCACTACACCCTGGGGGAAGCGGCCCGACGCAAAGAGGAGATCTTGCGCAAATTGGCCAAGGAAGGCCTTCTTGAGCTCAACAAGGCCCTGCCGTTCCCGTTGGTGCCCCTGCGGGTGGGGGTCATCACCAGCCTCGGATCGGATGCTGAACGGGATGTGCTGCGGACGTTGGCGGAGTCGGGCTTCGCCTTCCAGGTGGTCGTGCACGGGGCCCGGGTCCAGGGCCACTACACCGAGCCCTCGATCCTCAACGCTCTGGACTGGTTCCGCCAAAGGATCGCGGACTTTGACGTGCTTGTGATTTGCCGGGGCGGGGGCTCCCGGGCCGATCTGGCCTGGTTCGATTCTGAGGTGCTGGGGAGGGCGGTGGCCACCTTCCCCCTGCCCGTGGTGGTCGGCATTGGCCACGAAGAGGACCGGAGTGTCTTGGACGAGGTAGGTTGGCGGCAAAAAACCCCCACCGCCGCGGCCCAGTTCCTGGTGGCTCGGGTTCAGGAAACGCTCGACCGCCTAGAGAAGAACCTGGTGCAGGTGGTGCAAGAAGCCCAGGCAGCGGTGGATCGGGCAGGGCAGGGCCACAGGGAGCGGGTGGGCCGCTTCCTCAGGGCGGCGCAAAACGCCGTCAAGAG
>CAKZKH010000124.1 GCA_937122485.1 uncultured bacterium
TGTGGACAACCCGGATGGACAGGGTGGACAGGGTGATGGACAACCCCGGACAACCTCAAAGGACAGGATGGACAACCTGGATGGACAGGATGGACAACCCCCCTTGTCCAGGATGGACAACCCCCTGCCGGTCGCTGAAGCGAGACCTCTGACCGGCAAGAACCGCACCCGCTGGCGGGAGGACTACCGGGCGGTGTTCGGGGAGGTGGACGAGCTGTTCGAGGCGCGGGTGAGCCGGGCCATGCGCTTGATGGAGAACGGAGCGGTGCGGAGTCGGAAGGAGGCCCTTGAACAGATCAGGGACTTGCCTCCCGAACCGAACAGCCAGGAGGCAAGACTGCCCCAGTTGGGTCGGACGTACAACCAAACGTGGACACCGAAACGAGCCCTGCTTCCTCTTCCGAGGAAAACCGCAGCCGCCTCAAGTGGATCGAGGCTTACCGGACGGTGTTCGGGGAGGAGCCGAACGGACAGCTAGCCGAGGCCCGGATGCGGGCGGCCATGAACTTCTACAGCCCCGAACGTTCGGTCGGACGGCGGCAGGCTTTGGAGGCCGTGCGAGCGTCCGAGGAGGAGGCGGCCAGCCGGACGCGGGAGGCCGAACGGGTGTTCGAGGTGGACGAACCGGACGATCCCCTGTTGGGACGGGCAGGGCCCGTACACCGAACGGACGAGGAGCCAGAGGGGGAGTGGCTCCCCCTGCCCAGCGAGGATGCCCTGACCCTGGGGGCGGCGCTGATGAAGATAGGCCGCCTCGAGGCCGAGGTGGAGGAGCTACGCCGGGCGGTGGCCCGGCTGGAGGCGGGCCTGCACCGCAGCGAGACCCGGTTGGGGGGGATGGCCCCAGGGCTTCGGGCCTTACGCGAGGCGGTACGGGAGGCCAGAGACCTGGCCCTGAAGGTGAGCCATAGGGTAGACACCCTCGCGCCTGCTTCCTCTTCTGAGGATAAATCCCTGCCCCCCGGTAAGAAGGAGCTACGGGAATTGCGGGCCCGGATGGACGAGGAGCGGGGGCGGATTCTGCTCGAGGTGGAGAACCGGTTGGAGGAGGCCGAGGAGCTCATGCGGCGCTCGACGGAGAACCGCATCGCGGCTTTAGAATCTTGGGTGCGGCGGGTCAGCCGCTACCTTGGCATCGGAAAGAAAGGAGGGTTTTTTAGATGAGAATCAGAGGTTTGTTGGTACTGGTGGTGGTAATGGGGTTTGCCCTGGCCCAGGGGGAGGTGATGACCCCCGGCGGGCTGCCGACTCCCCTTGGGCCTCTGTGGCGGCCACTGCCGGCGGAGGAGTGCAACGCGGTGTGGACAGCCCTCAAGGAGGAGGTCAAGGCCGTAACCTTGCGGGGGTTGCCTGAACCCAAGAC
>CAKZKH010000125.1 GCA_937122485.1 uncultured bacterium
GGTAGGGAATAAGGGCGGCGGTAACTCCTGCCCCCACGGCGCAAGAGACCAGAGCAACGAGCCAAATCATCTAACCCTTGGGGATCATAACAAAACGACCCTGCTATAATCTGCCTGTTTTGGGCAGATACTTCCGGTAGATCGAGGCCATCTCCTCAAGAACGCGATCCAGACTGTAATCTTGGATTGCCTTCCGGCCGGCCTGGCCCAGGCGCTGGCGAAGCTCGGGATCGCGGGCGAGTTTCAAAATGGCCTGGGCAAGGCCGTCCACATCGCCAAGCTTCACCAACAGCCCAGTGACCCCGTGCTCCACCAGGTCCCTGCTGCCCCGCACGTCCGTGGCCACCACAGGGAGCCCGGTCGCCATCGCCTCCATGACCGACCGCGGCAAACCCTCCCTCCGCGAGGGCAGCACAAAGATGTCCGTGGCCTGAAGGAGCTTTGGCACATCCGTGCGAAATCCAAGGACCTGCACGCGCGGGATGCTCTCCGCGCCTACCTTGCGCTCCATCGCCTTCCGCAACCGTCCCTCGCCGATCAGGAAAAGGTGGGCGTGGGACTCCACTTCGGTCACCTTTCGCCAAGCGGCCAAGAGAGATGCATGGTCTTTCGTGGCCGTGAACTCCCCCATGCAGGTGATCCCCACATCTTCGTGGCCAAGGTTGAGCTCCTTTCGGGCAGCGGGCCTATCCCCAGGCCTCGGGGAGAACCGCTCCAGGTCCACCCCCACCCCATGGACCAAAAACAGGTTTTCCCCAGGCCTGAAGCCCATGCGCTGGGCGCGTTGGAAGTCCTCGGAGTTCATGACGATGAGGCCGTCGGTCCACCGGGCGGCGAGCCGCTCGGCGGGGTAGTAGAAAGCCCAGTACGGCCAGGGCGCGCCCTTGTAGAAGTGGAACCCGTGGGCGGTGTAGAGAACTGGGATTTGGCCGGTGCGTTTGGCCGCGAGCCGCCCAAGCCAGGCGCCCATCGGGGTGTGGACGTGGATAAGGTCATAGCGATTTCGCCTGAGTAGGGCGAGGAGCTCACGGTAGGCCCTCCAGTTCCGGAGGCTGGTGGGCGAGCGGGCAAAGGGGATATCCCAGCAGGTGACGCCGATGGCTTCTACTTCCTCTTTTCGGCCCTCGGCCGGAGAGGCAGCGGCATGCACCTCGCAGCCCCAGCTCTGAAGCAGGTTCATGAACGGAATGTGGAAGGCGGCCAGGTGCGTGTACACTGTAGCCACAAACAAGACCTTCCCTTGCCTAGCCATGCCCCTAGTCAATCCGGACTCCCTTTCTCCTCAGGAACTCTCGGTATAGAGCCTCCCATTGCTCCACAACCCGATCCAGGCTGAAGTGGACCTCGATGTGCTCACGGGCGGCTTCACCCATCCGTCGGAGCTCCTCCTCAGGAAGGCTCATAAGGCGGAGCATAGTCTGACCTAAAGCCTCTGGGTCCTTCGGGGGTACAAGAAACCCCGTCTGGCCGTGGCTCACTACTTCGGAATTCCCGCCCACATCCGTGGCCACGATGGGAAGCCCTGTGGCACTGGCTTCGAGTAAAACCATGGGCAGCCCCTCCCAGGAAGAGGACATCACATAAGCATCGGCAGCATTCATAAGTTCGGGGACGTCTTGCCGAAGGCCCAAGAACCTGACCCGTTCCGCTATTTCAAGGTTGCGAGCCAACGCCTCCATCCCTGGGCGAAGGGGGCCATCGCCGGCTATTAGCAGAACCACCTCTGGTTGCTCTTTTGAAACCCGAGCAAATGCCTGAAGCATGGTGGGGTAATCCTTTTGTTCGTCAAACCTTCCCACGGCAAGCCAAACGAAGACATCCCCTAATCCTAGCTTCTGGCGAAGGCGTATCCGGACTCCAGGATCAGGCCGAAAACGCTGAGTATCCACGCCGTTGGGAATACATCGGATTTTGTTCCGGGGGACTGCGCCTACTCGCACATAGCGCTCTAGTCCAGCCTGGCTCACCTGAGTGGTAAGATTGCACAAGGGGTCCGTCAGAAGATAGGCCCATTCCCGGAGGCGTCCTGATCCTTTGCGTCCCTTTTCATAGATATTATGAGCCGTGCAGATCAGAACCGGCACCGGAGCCAAGAGCCGGACAAGTCGGGCGAGGAGGTTCGCATGTACCATGTGGCTGTGGACGATTTGAGGTCGCCATGAGCGAATGAGGCGGGCCAAACGGAGGATCGGGCGAGGACCGGGAACTTTCTTTCTTATATCGAGAGAAACCAGGGAGATTCCTGTTTGCTCAAGTTCCTCCACATAGGCCTTGGGAGGTGTCAAGCTTACCACTCGAACTTTCCAACCTCGGGCTTGAAGCCTTGTGGCCAAGTGCACAAGCTGGGTTTCGGCCCCG
>CAKZKH010000126.1 GCA_937122485.1 uncultured bacterium
TATCGACTGGTCGAGGTGGGAGACGCCGGAACCGCCCTGTCCCTGGCTGTGGGGGAGCGCCTGATGGTGGCCCTCCCAGGCAACCCCAGCACGGGCTACACTTGGGAAGTCCAGGCGGAGCCGTCCGTGGTGCGCGCTGTGCCGGGCCTTGGCTTTCTTGGGGACACCACCATGATCGGGGCAGGCGGGATTTTCTACTTCCGCTACCTGGCGGCAGCTCCTGGAGAAGACACTTTGGTGCTTGTGTACCGCCGGCCCTGGGAGCCCACTCCCTCGGACAAAACCTTCGCTCTGGGTGTTGTGGTGCGGTAGCGAGGGGGTTGCGCGGTGCGGCGCTAGACCAGGCTCTTTGGGGATAGAGGGGGTTGAAGAGTGGGGAGAAAAGGGCGCAGGCTGTCGTTGACCGGCTTCGTGGCGATCGTGGCCCTGGCGGGGTTTGGTTGGGGCGGGGATCAGGCGCCGTACTACCGGGGGGTGCCGGAGGAGTGCTGCACGAGCGAGGAGGCTCGCCGTTCGGTCCAAGATGGGTTCAGGGAGACGATTCCCTTCAACATAGGCAGCGGCGGGGTTGTTCTCTTTGCTGTGGGTGTCCACGTGGAGCCCCACCTGGAGTACTTCGATCCTATCCGGTACGAACTCGATCGAGCTCGGCTCCTCCGGCTGGCCGAGCAGGTGGAGCGCCACGGGGGACGCCTGGTGATTCAGCTTCAGCGACCGTTCACGGAGGTCGCCCTTCGCGGCGGGGACACCCTGTTGGCCGACCTGGCCCAGCGGGGACACGAACTGGCCCTCCACTTCCACGAAGATTTCCACCTCCCCCAAGCGCACGCCCGGCCTATCTCCGACTGGGTTGCAGCGTTGCGTCGGGAGATGGACCTCATCGAGGCCGTGTCGGGAAGACGGCCCACCACATGGAGCGGGGGGAACCTGTACCCTCAGATGTTTCAAGCTGCTCTGGCTGTGGGGCTCCAGACGAACATCAACTACAAGGACCCTCGAAGCCAAGCCATTCCAACGGCTTTCCTGGTGGTGAGCCCCTGGCGCCCGGCGAGTTCGGCCTCGGTGGACACCCGTGCTGCCCACGACCCGGTGGGGAAGATCGTTTACGTTCCTTCCGGGCTCTGGCCTGCGCACTGCCCGGGAGCCGAAGGCGTGCCCAAACCCTACACGTACCGGGCTTTAGACTACTTGACCGTGGCTTTGCGCAACTCCCTCTCGGCTGCAGATCCTGACAAGGTCAACACCTTCATCCTTACGGTGCATCCAGGAGACTTCCTCGCACCCGCCGACGACGAGGCCGAGTTCGCTGTGTGGGAAGCCTGGTTGGGGCAGGTCTTGGATCCCCTGGTGCGGGCCGGTCGCGTGCGTTGGGCCACCGTGGCGGAGATGGTCGAGGCTTACTGCGCTTGGGAAGCCGGCTTGCCGTGATTGAAGGGGCTTAGGGTTGACCTTTCCGCATGCGTTCAAGGCAGGCCCCGGAGGTGGCGGTCAA
>CAKZKH010000127.1 GCA_937122485.1 uncultured bacterium
TTCCCGTTGGTACCCGTGACCGCCACCAGGAGCGAGGGTTGCGCCAGCCGGAAAGCAAGCTCCAACTCGGACCACACGGGAACGTGGTGAATGTGGGCCTCGGGCAGGGGAGGCCTTCGGGGTGGGACCCCCGGGCTGGGAACGATCAAGTCGGCATCCAACACCTTATCGGTGTGACCGCCCTCTTCGAACTGTACGCCGTGGGCTTCGAGAAGGGCCCGTTCTTTCTGTGCCAGGGTCCTTTGCTCGGACACAAACAGCCGAAGCCCTCGAGGGGCCAGGGTGGCCACAAGGGCTTGCCCGGTCTGTCCAAATCCCAGGATGGACAGGCGTCGGTAGGGGAGGTGCCAGGGCATTAGGATTCGATCGCCTGGGCCAGTTTCCTTTCCAGCACGATGTCCGGTGAGTAGTTCTCCAGCCCCAGGTAGTACGCGGCGGCCTCCAGCAGTGCCTCCTCGGGAACCAAGCCCACAATCTCCGTCCCCACAACGGGGACACCGAACCGCTGGGCCTCCCGTCGCACCAGTTCCGTAACCCGGGCGATGGGGGTCTTTCGAAAATCCGTGAGGTTCATGGAGACCTGGACGATCCCCCGCCCCTGCAGCTCCAGGCCCAACGCCTTCACGTACCGCAGACCCCCGGAAGACCCCCGCACAGCCTTGGCGATCTCCTTGGCCACCCGCAGCTCGGAGGTGCCCAAGTTCACGTTGTAGGCGATCAAGAACTCCCGGGCGCCGACCGCGCAAACCCCCGCGGTGGGATGCACCACGGGGTCCCCAAAGTCCGGGGCCCACTCCCGCCGCCGGATCTTCTCAAAGAAACCCTCGAACTCGCCCTTGCGGATTTCCGCAAGGTCTTGGCGTTCGGGTCGAGTGGCCGCCTCAGCGTACAAATACACCGGCACCCCGAACCTTTCCCAGATCTGGGCTCCGGCGTTGCGGGCCAACATCACGCAGTCCCCCATGGTCACCCCCCGCACGGGGACGAAGGGGAGAACGTCCAAGGCTCCCATGCGGGGGTGCTCACCGCGATGGGCGCGGAGGTCAATGAGCTTCACGGCAAGCTCAGCCAGCCGCAAGGCCGCCTCCACCACCGGCTCGGCCGGCCCCACAAACGTGAACACAGTTCGGTTGTGGTCGGGGTCGGACTGAATGTCAAGGAGGTATACCCCGGGCACGGCCCGGATGGCCTCGGCCATGGCCGCGATCTTGTCCTCGTCCCGCCCTGCGGAGACGTTGGGGACGCACTCCACCAGCTTGCGGCTGGTCATGACCCTGGGCCTAAAGGCTCACCGTGTGGGGAACAAACCCCAGAGCCGCCCCTCCACGTCGGAGGACAGATCCACGATGGCCCCCTCCCGCCGGTACATGACCACGTCCTTGGTGCGCAACACGATGTCGTAAGCCTTCTCTTTGGCAATCTGTTGGGTGATTTCCAGGATCTTTCCCGCCGCCACCTGAGTCAGGAGCTGGTCCAGCTGTTGAAACGCCGCCTGAAGCTGGGCCAGCTGGTTGGCAAACCCTGTGAGGTCGAGAATCGTGACCTGCGCCTGCTTCACCAGGTTGGCAACCTCGGTTTCCAGAGGGGAAGCCTGCGTACGCAACGCCTCGAGGTCGGTGCGCAAGTTGGCAAACCCCGGGGAGGCGATCATCTTGTTCAGCATGGTCATGTTTACCTTGAGCTGGGTTTGGATGAGCTCGGCCTGCAGGCGAGCGTTGCGCTGCTGGTACACGTCCTGCTTGATTTTGCCCGCCGAGAAGTCGGCCTGAAGGGTCTGAATTTCCCGAGCCTTGGCCTCCATGGCGCTCCGCTCGGTCTGTACCTGGGGCAAGAAAACGCGCTGGAACAAATTCTCGGCGTCCACCATCCCGATCTTGAGGGCTGTCCCCGCCACCGTGGTCCCTCCCTCGACCCGAGCGAGGCGACCCTCGGCCAGCCCCACCCGCCCTTCCAAGGAGCTCACCCGGTCCGTGAGTTTCTTGAGGTCCTCGGAGGAAGCACCTGTCGCGCTCGATTTGGGTGTGAGGAACCGACCCGCCACCGCGCCGCCCACCAACCCCAGCACCAGCGCGCCCACAAGCAGTCCTACGATCCAGTTCGTCTTCATTCACGTCCTCCTGTCGATTAGGGCAACTGTAACCTAAAACATCGGGCTCATCCCGAACTCGAACGCCGGGACCCAGGTGGGCTCGCGGTCGGTGGGCCAGCACAGGTCCAAACGCACAAACATCCCCAGGATGTACGCGGCCAACTCCACGCCCACCGAGCCCTTGACCGCCCCGCCTCCTGCCAGTTCCCCTCCCAAGTCACCAAACAGCGAAATCCAAGCTCCTTGGGCCACTTCCAACCGTAGCTCGGTGTTGACCAGCGCCAGCCGCTGGGTGCGCAGGGGCTTGGCTCCGCGGACCGAAGCCGACCCCCCCAGATCGAACTGATACCGTTCAGGCATGTTCCAGCCCCACTGAGAGACCACCCGGGCGGCCAAGGCCATCCTCCAGTCCGACCCGCCCAACGTGAGGTCCATGGGCCAGAACCGGGTGGCCTCTCCCCGGATGGCCAGGTAGTCCACCCCTGGGGCAAACCACCCCGCCCGCTCCACAGAAACCCGGGATCGCTGGCCCCGCCGCGTAAACAGGGGACTGTCCCGGTCGTCCCATACCAGGCCCACCTCCAGGGCCGTCCGCGGTTGCAGTTCCTTGTCCCCGAGCAGTTCCCAGGCCTGTTCGTGCGTTACCGACAGGGACAGGTCCAAGTAGGGGCCGACTGGATAGGAGAGGGACACCTTACCCCCCAAGGTGAGGGTGCGCGTCCCTTCCCCGCTTTCTGTCCGATAGAGGTCGAGACCGACCTGGTCGTACACCGGGAAAGCCCGCCCGGTGTAGGAGAGGTTCCAGGTGGTGGAGCCCGTCTGAATGATGCCGGTACTAAAGGTCAGAGCCAGGTCCTGGGCTGTTCCCCACACGTTCTTTTGAGCGTACTCCAGGTTGCCCACCAGGCCCCCGGTGGTCGGGGAGATGCTCACCGACCCCTTGAGGCTTCCCAACTTTTCCAGATCTTGGACCGTCACCTTGAGGACCACATCGTCCCCTACCCATCGGGGTTCAAGCTGCACATCGCTGAAGTACCCCAGGCCCATGAGGGCTTGGCGAGCGGCGGAGAAGCGGGCCTCGGTCAGCACCTGGCCTGGACTAACCGCCATCACCCGCTCGATGACCCACGAGGCTGTCTTCGTCCCAGGGTCGACCTCTACCCGGGTGAGCTCCCCTTCTTTGACCCGGACCTGGAGCACACCCCCCGCCACGCCCTCGGCCACGAACTCTACAAGGAAAAAACCCTCCCGCCGGTAGTAGTCGTAGGCTGGGGCCAAGGCCCGCAGAACATCGAGATTTGTGACCTGACGTGGGGGAAGTGGGCCCACCCGGGCCTGGATCTTCTCCGCCGGGAACGACTTCACGCCCCCAAGCTGAATCCCCTGAAGGGAAGTTGGTACCGGAAGAACGGTCCGCTCCTTGAGCTGCCAGACCAGCACCACGCCCCCTTGGTCCAGCTCCGCACCCAGGTTCACTTGGGAGAAAAAGACCGAACTTCCTAAGCTAGCCGCACTTGCCTGGATGTCCGACATCTTCCCCACAGCACCCACCGGGACCGTCACCAGTTTGCGGGCCTCCTCCTCGGGGATGGTCACCAGCCCCTGGAACCTGTGCCCCACGACTTTCAGCTCCTGGAACTCCACCACAAGGGTGTCCCCTGGCACCACACGACCCAGTTGAACTGTGGCCACGTCCCGCTTTTTGTACTCCTCGAGCACAGCCTTGATTCCCTCTTCCAGCTTCTTGCGGTTGAGGACCTGTCCAGGTTTGACCCCATGCTCGGCCAGGATGTCGCGAACCCGCTGCTCGGTCACCGGGGGCGCCGCAAAGGCCGCCTGAATCCAGGACCACAGCGTTCTCCGCCCTTGGGGTGTGGGGGGAACCCCTTCGACCGCCACGTGGAGGATCTTGGGGTACTCCACCACCTTGAACCGCAACACGATCGCCTCGCCCTCGAACCCCAGGTCCGGGGTCACCTCGCTGAAGTACCCCAGCTCCAGGATGGCGTCGCGAGCCAGAAGGACCTGCTCTCTAGTGGTTTCCGCTCCGGGTTTAATGGCCACAGCATTGAGGACTTCCCGGGTGGACACGTGGACGTTTCCGATCACCTCGATGCGACTGACCACGAAGGTCTGGGCCAGGCCGGCCCACGCCGTTGCCCAGAGCAAGACCAATACAAGTCCCCGTTTCATGCATCCTCCTGTTGTCGGCTCAATGGATTTACTCGATGGTACTCCCTGAATGTGGAGGGGCCAATGAAGCTCGCAACCCTCCGTCCCCACGGGTAACCTCTCCTCCCGTGCCCCTGGGGGTGGTCTTGTTTGACTTGGACGGGACCCTGTGGGAGTCCCCGCTGCGGATCGACGAAGTGCGCCGGGAACTGGGGCTTCCCGCGGACGGCCGGTCCCTGCTCGAGCAGATTGGCAGCCTGGCCCCTGAGGAAAGGGCCCGAGCCTTGGCCGCGCTGCAAGCCCACGAACAAAGGGCCCTCGCCTGCGGGCACTTGAAGCCCGGCACCCACGAGCTTCTCCACTTCCTTAGGGTTCAGGGGATTCGGACGGTCTTGGTGACCAACAATTCCCGCCAAACCGCGGCGGAAGTTTTGGCCCGCACGGCCCTCCAATTCGATCTAGTGCGGACAAGGGACGACGGGCCAGCCAAGCCCGACCCCCGGGCGTTCCTCGAACCCTTAGAGCTTCTGGGGGTGAAGACCCGAGAAGCTGCGGTGGTGGGGGATTCCCACCTGGACCTGCGGGCGGCCTGGGCCGCGGGGATTGGCCAAGTCGTTCTCGTCGCTCCCCAGGCGTGGATGCGGGCGCACTTCCCGGGGAAAGCCCGGTTTTACGAGGTCGCCACCTTGGAGGAGGCTCGTCGGGTGCTAGCTGCTCTGTTGAACAGCAGAGCCTGAGCGGCTGCCTTCGCGGCCCGGGCTCAACCGGCCGGCTTTGCCTGTGACC
>CAKZKH010000128.1 GCA_937122485.1 uncultured bacterium
CTCTACGACCTCCACTTCACCCGGCCCGAGCCCCTCGTCCCCCGCCACCTCCGCCTGCCTGTGCGGGAACGGATCGACGCCCAGGGCCAAGTCGTCTTGCCCTTGGACCCAGAAGAGGTGCGGCAAGCCGCCCGACAACTGCGCCAGGCCCAAGTGCAGTCCGTGGCCATCTGCTTCCTTTTCTCGTTCCTCAACCCTGCCCACGAGCACCAGGCCGGCCAAATCCTCGCCCAAGAACTGAACGTCCCCATCACCCTCTCCTCCCAACTGCTCCCAGAATTTCGGGAGTTCGAGCGCTGCTCGACCACAGTGATCAACGCAGCCTTGCGGCCGGTCGTTGGCTCCTACCTCCGGGCCCTGGAGGAGGGGAGCCGAGCCCTAGGCTTTCCTGGGCGGTGGCTGGTGATGCAGTCCAGCGGGGCGGTAACCCACGCGGAGACGGCCCAGCGGGAACCGGCGCGAATCGTGCTGTCCGGGCCGGCAGCCGGTGTGGAGGGGGCCCGGGCCGTAGGCCGCTTGGCCGGGTTCCAAAACCTCATCACCTTGGACATGGGCGGCACAAGCTGCGACGTTTCCTTGGTGCAAAGAGGGGAGGCGCCCCGCACTACCGGGGGCCAGGTGGCCGGCTACCCCCTGGCCTTGCCCAAGGTGGACGTGCACACCATCGGCGCTGGAGGCGGAAGCATCGCCTGGATCGACCCTGGAGGGGCATTGCGGGTGGGGCCCCACAGCGCAGGCGCCGAACCCGGCCCAGCCTGCTTTGGCCGCGGAGGGCAGGAGCCCACAGTGACCGACGCCCACCTCGTGCTGGGCCACCTCCTCCCCGACTTTCCCCTGGGGAACCTGCCCCGTTTGGACGCAGAAAAGGCGCGGGCCGCGGTGGCCCACCTGGCCCGCAACCTGGGCCTTTCCCTTGAGGCTGCGGCCTGGGGCGTCCTCGAAGTGGCCGACGCCGCCATGGAACGGGCCATCCGGGTCATTTCTGTGGAGCGGGGGCACGATCCCCGGGACTTTGCCCTCCTTGCCTTCGGGGGTGCCGGTCCGCTCCACGCCGTGGCCTTGGCCCGCCGCCTTTCCATTCCCACCGTCCTTGTACCCCGCCTGGCCGGCGTCCTGTCCGCTTTGGGCCTCCTCCTTGCCGACCTCGCCCACGAAGAAAGCCAGGGGCTAGTGCAACCTTTGCGCTCTGTTTCCCCTGGAAGGTTCGGGCAGATGGTGCACGAGCTTTGTGCCCGGGCCCAGGACGAGCTCGCCGCCTACGGGCAGGACGTCGCCAAGGTCCGCTTCCAACTCTGGGCCGACTTGCGCTACGTGGGCCAGGCCCACGAGCTGGAGATTCCCCTGCCCCAAGGGGAGAGCGGCGAGGCCACGCTGGCCGCGCTGGAGAGAGACTTCCACGCGGAGCACGCGGCCCGGTACGGCCACGCTGCGCCCGAAGAGCCCGTGGAGCTTGTGGCCCTTCGGGCCCGGGCGTTTGTGCCTGCGCCACCCCTGGACCTACGTTGGCAACCGGAAATACCCCCGCGGCAGGTCCGCAAAACCCTGGCCTGGTTCAGCTCAGAAGGGCCTGTGGAGACAGAGGTGGTTTTTCGCGAGACCCTGGAGCCCGGGGCCAAAGTGCAAGGGCCCGCCATCCTTGTGGGCCGCGACTCCACTGTGCTCGTCCCCCCGGACTGCATGGGCGAAGTGGATCCCTACGGAACATTGGTCCTGAGGGTAGGATGATCGACCCCATCACGCTGGAGGTTTTGCGCCATGCCTTGGCCGCGGTGGCCGAGGAGATGAACGCCGACCTCGTGCGCACGGCCTACAGCCCCAACATCAAGGAGCGGCGGGACTGCTCCTCAGCGGTGTTCGACCCTCAAGGGCAGTTGGTGGCCCAGGCGGAGTCCATCCCCGTGCACCTGGGCGCGATGCCCTTTTCCGTGGCCGCCGTCCTCCGGGCCATTGGCGATTGGGAGGCCGGGGACGTGGCCGTGCTCAACGACCCCTACTGCGGCGGGGCGCACCTTCCCGACATCACCTTTGTCGCCCCGGTGTTTTGGGGCGAGACCCTGGTGGGATTTGTGGCCAACCGGGCCCACCATGCGGACGTGGGCGGCATGGCCCCGGGGAGCTTGCCCTCGTCGGCCAAGGAAATTTACCAAGAGGGGCTGCGCATCCCTCCTCTCCTTCTTTGGCGGCGGGGGGAGCTCAACCGCGAAGTTTTGGACCTGATCTTGGCCAACGTGCGCACGCCCCACGAGCGCCTGGGGGACCTCCGGGCCCAGTACGCCTCCTGCCAAACGGGGATCCGCAGGCTCCAGGAGCTCGCGGGCCGCTATCGAGAAAAGCTTCTGCGGGCGGGGATGGGGGCGATTTTGGATTACGCCGAGCGGCGGATGCGGGCGGCCCTGGCCCAACTGCCCCCGGGCACGGCCGAGTTCGTGGATTACCTGGACGACGACGGAATCGGGACGGAACCTTTACCCATCCGGGCCCGGGTGACCGTGGGCTCCGGACAGATTGAGGTGGACTTCGCTGGCACGGCCCCCCAGGCCGCGGGGCCGGTGAACGCCGTGTTCGCGGTGACCGCCTCGGCCGTGTACTACACGGTGCGGGCGGTCGCGGACCCTACCATTCCCCCCAACGCCGGCTGCTACCGGCCCATTGCCATTCGGGCCCCGGAGGGGAGCTTGGTGAACCCGCGGCCCCCGGCCCCGGTGGGCGGCGGCAACCTCGAAACCTCGCAAAGGATTGTGGACGTCCTGTTGGGGGCCCTGGCCCAGCTTGTGCCCGAGCGGGTGGTGGCCGCCTGCCAGGGGACCATGAACAACGTGGCCCTGGGCGGCCTGGACCCCCGCACGGGAAAGCCTTACGCGTTTTACGAGACCATCGCCGGGGGACTTGGTGCGCGCCCCTTCGCCGACGGGATCGACGGCGTCCACTCCCACATGACGAACACCCTCAACACCCCCATCGAGGCCCTGGAACTTGCCTACCCGCTGCGGGTCTTGTGCTACGAGTTCGTGCCCGGCTCGGGCGGGCCGGGGAAGTACCGCGGGGGGCTGGGCCTGCGCCGGGACCTCACTCCGTTGGGCCACGTGGCCCGCGTTTCTCTTCTCACCGACCGGCGCCGGACGCGGCCCTACGGCCTGGCTGGCGGCCAGCCTGGCGCTCCCGGGAAAAACCTGCTCATCCGCGAGGGGAAGGAAATCGAGCTTCCCGGCAAACTCACCTTGGAGCTTCACCCCGGTGAGGTTTTGAGCATTCGCACGCCTGGGGGTGGAGGCTACGGCGATGCTGCCGAGCGGGACCCCAAGGCCCAGGCCCGCGACGAGCTCGAAGGCCGAGCCTAGGGAACCACTTCCACGAGCTGGCTGAGCCGGTCCTGGAACCCGTCGTTGTCCGTGACGGTGAGGGTCACGAGGTAAAGGCCGGGGTCCCGGAAAGTCCAGGTCGTCCCAGGACCCTGGGCGTCGGGCTTTCCGTCCCCGGTGAAGTCCCAGGACCAGGCCACAATTCGGCCGTCGGGATCGGAGGAGAGCGTGCCGTCGAAGGTCACCGGCTCCCCCGATTTGGGCCGCTCGGGTGTCCAAGTGAAGTCCGCCAGGGGCAGCTGGAACACCACCACCGGCCGCGGCCGCTGCCAGAACCCGAACTCCACCCGAACCACATCCCCGGCAGCGACCTCGAGGTCCCGGCTTTCCGGCATGGTGGGCTCGTACCCCTCGGGCAGGCCCGTGCTGTCCGCACGGACCGTGTAGGTGCCGCTGGGTAAGTCCAGGAAGGCAAACTGACCCAGGGGGTCCGTGAGGGCCTCGTCCACCACGCTGTCTCCGCGAAGAAGGACCACCCGGACCCGCCGCAAACCCGGCTCCGCCGGGCCTGCCTTCCCGTCCCGGTCAAGGTCCTGGAACACGCGGCCCGTGACCTCGGCCACCCGCACAAACGGGACCTCCACCTTGGTTCGCCCGGCCAACACGACCTCCACCCTGAGGGGGAGCTCCACGGCCGGCTTCACACCCCGTGGGGCCCGTTCCAACCCAAGTTCGTAAGTCCCTGGATCGAGTGGGGGCAACAAGAATGCTCCCGCGGCATCGGTGGCCGCCCGCTCCTTGCCGGCCTTGACCACCGCCCCTCCCACCCCGGGCTCCCCAGGGTCAAACTTCCCGTTTCCATTGGAATCGACGAACAGGCGCCCTTCGAGCCAGCCCCGGACCGGAAGGAAGGGAGGGGTCACGTTGAAGCCAAAGGAGAAGCCGGCCCCGAGCACCACGGACTTGGGCTTGCCAGATGGATCCCAGCGAACGGCGAGCGTCCCCGAGACCTCCAGCTGATCGGTGAGGTCTTGGGGGCCGATTTCGAACCTCACCGAACCCCCATCCTGGTCCTGGTCCCACTGGAGACTCAGGGCCCCCGGAAACCTGACCTCGAACCGCGCCCGGTTCTCCACCACTGGGGGAACGGTGAAAGTGATTTCCTGGGCCAACATCAGGCCGAAGCGGTAGTCCCCCACGGTCCAAGACAGGCTCTCCTCGTAGCTGTGCGTCCACTCTGAACTGGAGGCCACAACGTCCTCTTTGAGTCTCCATGTGCCGCGCAGCCCCACCACCAACGGCGACTTTCCCAGGCCAACCCCCATATGGAGGGTCCGCACGCGAACATCCAAGGGCGGCCCCGTCAGCTGTACCGAGCGGTCGATGGTCAGGCGGCTGTGGGCCGTGAACACAGCATCCTTGGGGGCCCAATCCACACCCACCGTGAGGTTCGATCGAGCCAAAGTGGGAACTGAAGACAGCGGCGGCAGGTTGTCCCGCTCCCAGCGGGTGGAGAACCGAACCCCCAGGGGCTCAGCGAGCAGGCTTCCTGAGAGGCTGAACCCGGCGCGGTTGGCGTTGGGCCCAGGAAAGTCCCTTCCCGCGCCGAAGACCTCGGCTCGGAGGCTCGAACCCTGGGCCAAGGCCGGAAGATCAAGGAGAACAAAGCCGGCCCGACCGCCGAAAGTCCACACGCTCCCGGTCGCGCCTACGCCGGCCTCCCCCTCCACCCGGAACGCTTGGAAAAACGTGACGTGGGTCCAGCCCGTGAGGGCCACCGCCCGGGCCGCAGCCCGGGTGTCCCGGTAGGCCAAGCCCGCCTCGAGAAGAACCGAACCAAGCTCCACAGTGCCCTTGGCCCTGGCCCCAAACCGGGCCTCCGTGGAGCTCCACCCCGAAAGCATGGCTAGCTGAGACCGAGGAAGGCGAAGCTCAGCAGCAAACCCCGTACCGCTCACCGCAAGGAGGTTGGGAGATAGGGTGAGGCTGGCGTCCCCGATCGCAGCCCGCACGACCTCGCCCTCGTAGACAAAGGAAATGCTTGTCAGGGCAAAGGGTTGGGGCGACCAGGGGCCCGCCCAGGAGCCGTCGAGCGCCACCCGCCCGCCCAGCACCAAGCCCACGCCCCGCAGGGTGAGCGATGAAGACGGCTGCCCGCTCAAAAGCTCGTACTTCAAAGTCCCCCCCAGCCGCATGGCAAGGTCCGCGAACACGCTGCCCTTCACAGCCCCAGGGGTAGGGGGAACAACTTCGAAAAACCACACAGCTCGGCCCAGAGCGCCTGCGTCGGACTTCGCCTCGACCCACACCACCTTGCGCCCGGGTGCTGCGTTGGCAGGAACTTTGATCCTCGCCTCAACCTCCCGGCTCTCCTGGGGCGCCAGGGTCACGGCCTTGGGCTCGATGGAACACGCCCACTGTCCCGGTCCCCTGCAAGTCAGCCCAATGCGGTCCACAGCGTTCCCTGTGTTGAACACGGTGACAGTGAACGTTACATCCTGCCCAGGCTCAACCTCCCCCGGTGGACCAACGGTCAGCTCTACACCCAGCACCTTTTGAATGCGAACTACACTCCTCGCCTGGGCAACCTGTCCGTTCCAGGTCACCCGCACCCGGACCTCGTAGTCGCCGGCTTGGGTGACTGGTTCGCTGAGGGCTACCACAAACAAAGGCTCGTCTTGGCCCGCGGGCACAACCACCGCGGCCGGCACGCCCAGGAGCTCCCAGCCAGGAGGAACTTCCACCTCCACAGCCACGGTGAGGTCGAGGACACCGGTGTTCCGCAAGGAAAAGACGTGCACCACCAGTTCCCCGGGGCGAACCTCCAGGAGGGGGGAAACCGCAGTGAGCTCAAGCGAGGTCGCTCCCGCCACGGCGCCGGTGAGGAGCAAAGCCACGGCGAACCCCACCGATCTCCTGTGGTCCTGCATGCTGGTGATCAGCCTAGGGGATGGCCAGTCCCGAGACAAGGAATTTGGTTCATCCGGGGCGGGAAGTGTGGCCAAGAGAGGCTTGGGGCGCGAAGCGGGGGGATTCCCCGACACAACGCGACCGGCCGATCCCACCCTCAACACCGTTGGAGGCACTCCATGTACAATCGAGCCATGATGCGCGTCCGCTGGGTCGGTATCGGGCTGTTGGTCGTGGCCGGGCTGACGGTAGCCTTGCTCTGGCCGCCGTATGACC
>CAKZKH010000129.1 GCA_937122485.1 uncultured bacterium
GGCACAACCGACGGTTAGGCGTGGTGGTGGCCGCGGCGCTGGCCGTGGCCGTGGGAACCGGCGGAGGCGGTGGAGTTCCTGGCCCTGTGTTCCCGCCGGGGGTGGAGGAGCTCCTGGGTCATGCGGTGAACCTCTGGCACTGGAAGACGCTTGCTCCCTTCGGGGCGGCTTCGCTGACCGTGTTGGCGGTGGGGGACCTCACCGGGGACGGGTTGGACGACGTGGTTGCGTCGGACCACCAGTCGATCTTCGTCTTCGCGGGTGCGCCGGACGGGGGGCTTGTGGCTCGTACCGTTGGGTTCTACGAGGTCACATGGCTCAATGGGCGAAGCTACTACACCGTCACCGGATCGACCCGACCTTGGTCTGCGGCCCTCGCTGACCTGGACGAAGACGGTGCCCTCGACCTCGTGGTGGGGACGAGCGGCACGCGGCATGAGCTTCACGTCTTCCGCAACGGGGGGAGGGGAGGGCTGGACAAGGTGGCGGCCTTGGAGATCCCCGATCCCCCGTACCGGCTGTGGGTACTGGACTTCACAGGGAACGGGGTGTTGGACATCCTGTGGTGGACGGAGCGAGCCCGGGACGACGGGCAGCTGTTCCTGCACGAAGGGCAAGGCGGGTTCACGTTTGGCGACCCTGTAGCCCTCGCGGGGGTGGAAGGTCGGCCGCTGGGTCTGGCGGACGTCAACGGGGACGGCTTCCTGGAGTTCGTCTTCTACGCGTCGGATGCGGTCCGGGTGCTGTGGGGAAGCCCAGAAGGCTTTATTGAAGAGACGGAGTGGCCGAGCCCCTACGGTGAGATCCGGCACGGGCGCCTGCGGGAGCGGGGGGGCGGCCTGGTCGAGCTTGTCCTCGGCACGAGCGAGGGATGGGTCACCGGCCTGCTCAGCCGGGAGGGTCTTGAGGCGGGAGCATTCCACCCTCTGGGACAAGTGATATGGGTTCACCTCATCGATCTGACCGGGGATGGTGTCGAAGACGCGCTGGTCCTGACGCGGTCGGGTTGGGTCGTGCTGGCGGGCAGGGGTGATGGGGGGTTCCACTCCCCAACCAGCGAATTCCTGCTCTTTGGGGGCCTGGCCCTGGGAGGGACGGAGAGCACGTGGTCGATGACCCTCGCCGGGCAACCGGCGCTCGTGGTTGACAGCGAACCGTTCCCGACCGTGTACGGTGTGGGCGGTGTGCCCCGCGGGGAGAGCCTGGTCCCCTTTTCAGGAAGCTATCTCCTGGCGGTGGGCGACCTGAGCGGCAACGGAGCCCCGGACCTGGTGGTCGAAGGCAGATCCGGAGTGGACGTGTTGTGGAACAACCGGGCTGGGGCGTTCGTGCGCCGCGGGCTTCTGGAAGAAGAGGTCCATGTCCTCGTGGCGGAGGTCGAGGAGGGCAAGCTTCACCTGTTGAACCTCGTCCCTCTCGAGCGAGGCTGGGCTGCGATCGAGCTGTGGACGGTGTCCTCGCGGGGGGACGTCCTCAGCCGGGAGGTACTGGAGGAGTTCGGACCCTACGAAGGGAACACCGTCCAGCCCGTTCTCCTGGTGGCGGACCTCGACGGCAGCGGGCCGAGCGACGTCCTTCTTCTCCGCGAGGACGCGGTGCTCGTGAAGTGGGATGGGAAGGCATGGGAGCGCTTCCCGTGGGAGAAGGGGAACCTGGGGCTGGCCGTGGCGGGGCAGTTCACCCGCAAAGCCATTGCTGAAGTGGCCCTCCTCAGCGAGGAAGGGGTGTTCTTCATCGCCTTCCCCAACCGAGTTCTGGAGGTGAAGCGGGCGCCGTTCGCGCTCGAGGGCCTCCCCCTGGGGATGTCCGCAGGGGACCTGGATGGGGATGGGTACGACGACCTCGTGCTCGTGGGCCTGGAGATCGAGATCCAGGTGGCTGAGGAGGAGGTGGCGGTCGAGGAGGTCGGCCCCCGGGGGTGGGTGGTGTGGGCCACGGGCGAGGTTCTGGACCTCGCGCTTCCGGAGCTCTCGCCGCGGGACGCGCCATGGCCCTTGCACGGGCTGGCCCTGGGGGACTTCACGGGCGATGGGCGAACCGATATCGCGTTCACCACCATCCAGGGTACGGGGGTGTTCGTGCTTCCCGGCCGTGGGGACGGCGCGTTCGCCGAGGCCGTGCGGATTCCGCGCTCCATGGGGCCGTTGTTCGCGGCCGATCTCGACCGTTCGGGCCAGCCCGCGCTCATCGGCTCTTCCCTAGGGCTTGGCCCCTACCTGTGGATCCGTTGGAACGGAGGTGGGCGATGAAGAGGCGGCAGCTCGTAGTGTTGGCGCTTGTCCTGACGTGGTGCCTTCCTCCTGCGTGGACCGCTGCCAGCAACTGCCGATGCCGCGTGTTGGTAGGCATAGGCGACAAGATGGCCAAGAGCGTTACGATCGGGTTCACGACACCGACGATCGTCCCCGTCGAGGGGGCTCCCGGGGTGAAGATCGGCTTTGCCATCACCCTTGGCTGGGGCACGACACAGGAGGTACAGCAGAGGTGCACGTGCTTCACCTACTGCTGCCCGAACAGGGCGGTGATCGATCCGTTCGTGAGGATGGACCCTGTTGTGTTCGAGGTTGAGACTGAACCCGATCCACTGATACCGACGCTTCTTCGACGGGAAGAGCGCCGGGTATCGCCTGTCCCCGAGCCCGTGGGCCCGCCCAGTTGGGACTGCCCAGATTGCCAAAAGGCCGAACCCCCACAGATATGTGAAGGTACGTGGCGGCAATCCTACAGTCGGGCTGGGGTCTACCTCGGGATCGGGGTGCGCGCCGCGGCCGGACCCGTCAGTGTGTCACTTCCCGTTCTCAAGAGCCCGGGCAGCGTGCTCCATGTAGCCCCGAGTTCCTGCTTGGAGCGGGAGAACCGGGGCCCATGGTTTCTGGATGTGCCGGAGGGGGTCTGTCTTGGCGTGAACCAGGAGAAGGCGCTCACCTTCGTCGTCTACGATCCCGACGGTCCAGAGGACATCGTGACCGTGCGCCCGTCGGACCCCTGGCCGGCGGGGGTCACAGTGACCGCTATGAGGTCGCGGGAGATCCACTGGCAGTCCCGAGGGGAGGGGCGCGCGGTCCTGCCGGCCAAGGAGTTCGTCCTCGACATCCGGGTTGATGAAAGCTATCGGGGAGAGCCTCTGAGGTTCGAGGGAGTGGACAGGGGTGAGAGCCTGACCCTTGCCGTCGTGCCTCTAGAGATCATCCGGCCCATCGAGATCAGCGTGAGAGATCACAAGGAGCGTTGGGTGCCGACGAGGACAGCGGACGGGAGATCTGTTTCCGTCCTTGTTCAGGAGTTCCAGCTCGTCATCAGGGATCCGAACCCTCTTCCTGCGGGTCCGGTGTTCACGTACTGCGTAAAGACCAAGTACGGGAGAGGAAAACTCCTGCTCGATGGGATGTCCGATGTCTCCTGTGGAACGACATACACATCGTCGACCGTAACCATATCCGTAACGTTCATCCCCGACCTAGATGCGAAGGGTGAGATGGACGAGGTCGTCGTCGAAGTCTCCCATTACCGCTGCGGCACGAGGTTCCTGCACAACGGTTTCCCCGTCGAAGTGCGTGTCAGTGCCGCGCCCGAGATCAGCGTCGCCCCGGCCGAGCTCACCACCCGCCCCGGTGGGTCCGTGCAGGCCACGGTCACCGCCACCGACCCGGATGGGGATGCGCTCACCTTGACCAAGATCTCCGGTCCAGGGGAGTTTCCCAGGATCC
>CAKZKH010000130.1 GCA_937122485.1 uncultured bacterium
GGTGGCCCTGGCCCTGGAGGTGCCCATCCTTCCGAACTTTGTGCTCGGCGCAGAAGCCGAGCTTTCCTTTTTCGGGGAAGCCAAGCTCGCCCTGAAATGGAAAGCGGAGATTTAGCTCCCCCCGAGTTTTCCGCCCACGGGCGTAGCTGGGCCTCAGTCACAGTGTCTCGTCGAGTGGGTCCGCTAGCATAGTAGCGACTTCGAGAAATCCGCGGCTTCTTCGTCCCCAACCGTTCCCTGAGCCCAGAGATTCTCCACGGTCCTAGGGGACCTCCGCCTCCAGCCTTGAAGGAGTTCCCGCAGGGCTCGTGCTCACCAGCAAGTGTCCCTTCCTGCTTGATCCGGCGTTTCCCATCCTCCATGGCCGCGGGGTGGACCGTTTGGGGCATGGATGGGCGATATACGCCGCCCGCGTGCCTTTGTGGACAACACACTTTCCTCAGGCGCGCTTTCACAACGTCAATTGATGGGGCATTGCCTCTTTCAGCGCTTGTGGCGGTCCTTCAGTCCAAACAGCCGGCAGGCGTTGTTCCAGGTGATCTCCGCCACCTCGTCCAAGTTGCGGCGAAGCACACGAGCGATCGTTTCAGCCACAATCCGCACCTTGGTGGGGTCGTTGCGCTGTCCGCGGAAGGGCTCGGGGGGAAGGTAGGGGCTGTCCGTCTCCACAAGCACGCGGTCCAAGGGGATCCAAGCCAGGGCCTGGCGCAGTCGGCCGTTTTGGGGGTAAGTGACGGGGCCACCGATTCCCAGGTAAAGGCCGCGCCGCACCACCTCTTGGGCGCGGGCCTCGTCCCCGGAGAAGGCATGGACCACGCCCCGCACCGGCCCCTCTTCAGAGAGAACCTGGAGGAACGCTTCCCAAGCTGCCCGCTCGTGGAGGATCACCGGGAGGTCCAAGCGCTTGGCCAACCGCAGCTGGGCCCGGAAGGCCCGCACTTGCGCGTCCCGGGGGGAAAGGTCGCGGTAGAAATCCAGGCCGCATTCGCCAATGGCCACCGCCCCGGCCTTGGCCAGCTCCTCCAGTCGCTTCTCCACCTCAGCTGTAAAAGCCTTGGCGTCGTGGGGGTGAAAGCCCACCGAGGCGAACACGTGGCCGTTGGCCCGGCCCAGCTCTAGCGAGGCCTGGGAAGAGCGGAGGTCCACGCCCACGTTGACCACCGCCATGCCCTGCCGTCTCAGCTCCTCCAGCACCTGGGCCCGGTCCCCCTCAAACTGGGGGAAGTCCAAGTGCGCGTGGGTATCCACCAGCTTCATCCGCCACCGCTCCTCCGCTTGTGCAAGGGGCGCTCAAACCGAACACAATTGCGCCAACGGGTGTACCAAGCCCCCACAAATCCCAGCCCAGGAAGGCCTAATGCCACACCGACCGTAAACCACTTGGGCTCCCCAACTCCCTTCCAAAACCGCACAAAAAGGCTGGACACAGCCACCAAGTAAAGAAGGATCCCCGCGGTCGCCACACTGAGCGACGCATTGGCGTGGTTGATGGGCACGCGCCCGTACCACTGGAACCACAGGTGCTTGTGCAGGTCTGCGTAGCAGACCGCGCAGTGGTGCTCCAGCCACTTCCGGGAGAAGAACGGCACCATGAGGTCGCTCGGGTCAGTGCTTTCCATCCCGCACCCTTTGCAGATCACAGGTTCCATACTTCAAATCTCCAACGATGAAAGGCCAAATGGACAGGTGGGGCAAGAAGCTTCACGGCTTGCGGTTGCAGGCCAGGGGGCCATTGCGCAGGCATAGCTACAGGGCTCCTACGCCTGTGTTGATCTGTTCTGCAAAAGCCTGTACTTGAAATCATGGCCGTGCTGGGTTCATTGCCGCCTACCAGTTCGGCGCAAAATCGGAAGTTCGAAGTGCCTCCAACTATACCAGCGTTGGACCATGATCTTCACGTACGAAGAAGCCAAGAGGCTCATGAGGATGACCAGGATCAGTCCCAAAAGCTCTCGAGAGGGTTGCACGTCAACATCAGGCCTTAAGGAGATGCGGAAAAACCAACCCAACAAGACAAGGACACCTCCGTAGAAGACGGTGTGAGAAAGTATGCTGCCTAAACCGAAGTCGTTGAGGATAATGTGGTACTCAGTATCATATTTGCGCTTAGCCCAAGAACCAAAGCACGATACACAGTAAACCCGGATTCCGCCGAAGAAAGGCGTGGTAAGGACGACAAGGTCTTCGGGATCGACGATTTCCTTGACACAATTCTCACAGTACACTGGAGTCACATCTTCTTCAATCATCGACCTTCCTCCATCGGGGAAAGTGCCCGAAACTGATGTCTGCGCTCGCCTGAAGGTAACAACTTACGGAGGCAGACACGCTGCAAGTTATCTTGGTTAGTTCCTGCCAAGGATGTGAAGAGTGCAGGTCCACGTCGACGTTGACCCCTGCCCTGGCTGCGCCCGCAGCGCCTCACCGACCCGCAGGCGGTCCCGTTCGAACTGGGGGAAGTCCAGATGGGATGTGTATCGAAGAGGTTCACGGCCTTCTCGCGTTCCGCATGAGCGGTACTTCGTAGTCGACCCAGCAGCGCCAGCGCCGGTACAAGGGCAGGAAGAGGAAGAGCACTGCTGATCCACCCAACAGGCTCGCCAGGAAAAGAACAAACTCCAAGCTGCCCACACCTTCGATGTTGCCCGTCTTGGACCAAAGTATTGCGCCCAGTGCACCTAGGATCAGTAGACCTCGAAGGAGTACACCGGAAAATCCAGTGTGGTTAACCGGCCCAAGCGTTTCTGTGAACCACCCCTTGTGCATGTCCGCGTAGCAGGTTCGGCAGAGGGGGCGGAGGCCAACGACCCCAGAGACAACCACCATCAATTCGTGGGGATCTACGATCTGCGCGCCGCAGTCCCGACAGTACACGGGGGGGGCGTCCTGAGTCATTGGGCGGTCTCCAGAGTTGCGAACGCTTGGGGCAAGGAGTGGAGGACGTGGCGGGGGAGGAGGGCCCGTTCTGAAGAACCAGCGGAGGCCAGTTCCGCGGCCCGGCCGTGGACGAACGCGGCCAAACAGGCCGCGTCGACCGGGGAAATTCCTCCGGCCCAAAGACCCCCGATCAGGCCGGCCAGCACGTCGCCCGAACCCCCGTGGGCCAAAACCGTGTTCCCCGTGGTGTTCAAAAAAACCTGGCCCTCGGGGTCGGCGACGGCGGTCGGCGGGCCTTTGAGGACCACCACGCACTTCCACTCCTGGGCCTTCTCCCTGGCCCAGCGGATCTTCTCGGCCAGGACCTCTTGCGTGGGGACGCCGACCAAGCGCTGGAACTCTCCGGGGTGGGGGGTGAGCACGGTTCCTCCCCGTCGGGAACCGAGCAGTTTGCGGTTTTGAGCCAGGGCAAACAGGCCGTCGGCGTCCACCACCACCCGGGTTATCTCACTTTCCCAGAGGGCCTCGACCACGCGCTGGGGGCCCTCTCCGCGGCCCAACCCAGGCCCCAGGACCACCACCTCCGCGCCTTGAGCCCAGTTCAGCGCCTCCTCGGCCGCCGCGGGAGAGAACATTCCGTTTGTGGACTTTCCTGGGTGGACGAGAGCTTCGGGGACAAGGCCGGCCACGATGGGGAAGACGGGCTCGGGGGTGAGGACGTGGACCAGGCCGGCACCTGCGCGCAACGCGGCCTCCGTGGCCAAGGCCACGGCCCCGGCCATGCCCACCGCTCCCCCCACCACCAGCACCCGGCCAAAAGTTCCTTTGTGGCCAAACCGCGGCCGCGGCGGAATCAGCTGGGCACAGTGAGCGCTGTCCACCACCCAAGCCAGGGGCGGGGCTTCGGCCCACAGGGGCGGAGGGTAGGCCACCGGCACAAGGCGCACTTCCCCGCAGAGCTCGGCTGCCGGGGGCAAAAGATGGCAGGGCTTGAGGGCGCCCATGGCCAGGGTGAGCTGGGCCCGCACGGCCGGACCCGGCACGTCCCCCCGGTCCGCGATCAGCCCCGAAGGGAGGTCCAAAGCCACCGCGGGAAAGCCCCCGCGGTTCAGCTCCTCGATGGCCCGACGGGCCAGGCCCTCGGCCGGGCCCCGGACCCCCAGACCCAAAATGCCGTCCAAAACAAGGTCCACTTCCCCCACGGTGGAGATCGCCTGGCGAAGCTCCTTAGCCGTGCGCACTTGCCTTAACCGTTGGGGGAACGAGGCGGCGAACGCCCGGGCCTGGGCCAAGGCCTCCCCCTGGGGCTCGCCCAGCAAAACGGCCTGCACCGCCGCTCCCCAAAGGCCCAGCCAGCGCAAGGCGCTGAGGGCGTCCCCGCCGTTTCCCCCCTTGCCGCACAGGGCAAGGACACGGCCGCAGGCCAAATTCGGTTGCCAGCGACGAATCTCCTCCGCTGCCCCACGGCCGGCCGACTCCATTAGCAGCAAGGCGTGGACACCGGCTTCCGCCGCCCGCCGGTCCAGATCCCGCACCGCCTCCGCGGAAAGAACCTTCAGCACGGAGTCATTGTAAGGAGGGGTCGGCCTGGCGCCAAAGCTTGAGCACTTCAGTAGCCACCTGTCCCGGGGAAAGGCCCGTGGTGTCCAGCCAGTGCACGCCCTCCTCGGCCCGGAAGAAGGCCATCTGCCGCCGGGCATAGGCCTTGGTGTTTTGCACAATCTTGCGCCGCACGTCTTGGAGCGTGCACTCTCCGCGGAAGTAGGCAAAGAACTCCCGGTAGCCGATCGTGCGGCCGGCCTGGGTCTCCGGGGAGAGCCCCTGGTCTACAAGGGCCCTGACCTCCTCCACCAAGCCCTGGGCGAACATGCGGTCCACCCGCTCCCCGATCCGGCGGTGGAGCTCCTTGCGGTCGATCATCAGTCCGACCTTGACCAGGGGCCAAGGGAAGGGCTTTTCCCTCCCCCAAAACGAGGAGATGGGCCGGCCCGTCTTGTGCCAAACTTCCAGGGCGCGGATGGTGCGCA
>CAKZKH010000131.1 GCA_937122485.1 uncultured bacterium
GCAAAGCCCAACCACCGGCCCTGCGGGCGGTCCAACATCATATCTAGTCCCAGCGCAATGAGGATCACCGGCCAAAACTTGGCCAAAACTGCCCCCAAGTCGCCCGGGAAGACCCCCAAATTGCGGAGGAGAAACACCACCCCCACGGCCACAATGAGCAAGGGGACAAACACGCCGTTGCGGCTTTTCATCTTAGCGCTCCCGGCGGTGGAGGAGAAACGCCAGGCCCAGGACCACCAACAACACAGGCCACACCACAGCCCACACCTTCCCCCACCATCCCAGCACCCCGAGGTTTCTGAGCAGGAGCAAGATCCCCAAGACCACGAGGACCAGTCCGACCCAAGCCGCGGGTCCCCGGCGCGATTCTTTGAGGGCCTGCCCGATTGCCCGGGCTTTGTCCGCGATTTCGGCCGCCCCGGCCGCCGCCACCTCCTTGGGCGTGGTTGGAGTCTCCCCTTCCAGCGGCACCAAAAGCCACAGCACCAGGTACACGATGACCCCTACCCCCGTGAGGAGGGCGAAGGCAAGAAACCCCGCTCGGACGAGGTTGGCGTCCACGCCAAGGTATTGGGCCAATCCCCCGCACACGCCGCCCAGGATCCGGTCCGAGGGGCTGCGGTAAAGCTTCTTGGCCACGGAGAACAGTGTAGCCGTCTTGGCTGGGGCTGGCCATTGTGGCCGCAGGCGCGCGGGGCTAGAATGCCCGCGATCGCCGTGTGCTTGGCTATTCCTACGCAAGTAACCGTGGTGGAAAACAACGTGGCCACCGTGAACGTGCAAGGGGTCCAGGCCCGGGTGCGGTTGGATGCCCTGGGCGAGCCCGTGGAAGTGGGCGACTGGCTCCTTGTCCACGCGGGCTTTGCCATCCGCAAGCTTGACCCCGCCGACGCCGAGGAAACCTTGGCTCTGTTTGATGAACTCTTGGCCCTGGAGAAGGGGGAATCTCCGGAGTCATGAAGGCGGAGCCGCGGTTTTGGTTTCGGGACCCGGCTCGAGCCCAGGCGTTCGCGGCGGTTCTCATTCGCCTGGCTCCCCCTCACCCGGTGAAGATCGTCCACGTGTGCGGCACCCACGAAAACACCATCGCCCAGTTCGGCTTGCGCTCGCTTCTGCCCGAAAACGTGCAGGTGTTCGAAGGGCCGGGCTGCCCGGTGTGCGTCACCCCCACCCAGGACCTCAACGCGGCCATCCAACTGGCCCTGGATGGTGCCATCTTGTGCACGTTTGGGGACATGACCCGGGTGCCGGGGACGCGGCGGACCCTGGCCCAGGCCCGCGAGGAAGGAGCCGACGTGCGCGTGGTGCTCTCGGCTGCCGACGCCGTGGAGGTCGCCCGCAAGAACCCAGCCCGCCAAGTGGTGTTTTTCGCTGTGGGGTTTGAAACCACGGCCCCGGGCACGGCCGCCGTGCTTTTGGATTCCCCCCCGTCCAACTTCGCGGTTTGGTCCAGCCACAAGCTGATTCCTCCCGCGCTGGGGGCGTTGATGGAGTCCTCCCCGGGAAGCATCGGGGCCTTCCTCGCCCCGGGCCACGTGTCCACTGTGATCGGCTCCCAGGCCTACGCGGAGGTGGCCCGCCGCTACCGCGTGCCCGTGGTCGTGGCTGGGTTCGAACCCTTGGACATGCTGTACGCCCTGGTCGCCGCCCTCCGCCTCATTGGCGAAGGTCGGGCCGAGGTGGTCAATGCCTACGCCCGAGCTGTCCGGCCCGAGGGCAACCTCAAGGCCCAAGAGCTCATCGCCCGGGTGTTTGAGGCTCAGGACGCCCGCTGGCGGGGCGTGGGCACCATCCCCTGTTCCGGCCTGGCTCTCCGCGAGGAGTTCGCCTCCTGGGACGCGGCCAAGAAGTTCCAGGTGCGGGCGGAAGAGGGGGAGGACCATCCCCCAGGGTGCCTTTGCCCAGAGATCGTCATGGCCCGGGCC
>CAKZKH010000132.1 GCA_937122485.1 uncultured bacterium
CCGTCCTCCACTCGATTCTCCAACACCCGGAACCCATACCTTCGGATGAGAACCGTGCCGCAACCAGGGCAGAGGGTGTCCTCTCCCTCGCCCGGCACGTTCCCTAAGTACACGAACTTGAGGCCGGCTTGGAAGCCCAGTTCGCGGGCCCTCTTTAGGGTGGCCACGGGTGTGGGCGGTGGGTCGTAGACCTTGTAGGCCGGCACAAACCGGGACACGTGCCAAGGGATGTTGGGGGAAACGCCAGCGAGAAACTCTGCAATCCAGCGCAGCTCTTCTTCGGAGTCGTTGCGGCCTGGGATCACCAAGGTGGTGACCTCCACCCATACCCCCAGGGCATGAAGGCGGCTGATCGTCTGGAGGACCGGTTCAAGTGAGCCCCCGCAGTACCGCGAGTAGAACTCCTCGGAGAAGCTTTTGAGGTCCACGTTGATCCCCTGGAGCCAGGTAGCGGCTGGGCGGGCGGCCTCCTCGGTCATGTACCCGTTGGACACAAACACGTTGCGGATCCCGCGCTGGAGGGCCAGCTTGGCCGTGTCCTGGCACATCTCAAAAAACACGGTGGGTTCGGTGTAGGTGTAGGCGATGATGGGGGCTCCAGCATCCACGGCATGGCGGACCACCTCTTCGGGGCCGATGCGCTCGCCCAGGACGTGGCCTTTGTGCTCTCGGGGGTACTGAGAAATGGTGTAGTTCTGGCAGAAGTCGCAGCGGAAGTTGCAGCCCACGGCCGCGATGGAGAGCGCAGCCGCGCCGGGCAAGAAGTGGAACAAGGGTTTTTTCTCGATGGGGTCAAGGGCCTGGGAGACCAGGCGGCCGTACACGTGGGTGAACAGGGTCCCACCCTGATTCTCCCTCACCGCGCAGATCCCCCGTTGGCCATCGGGAATCCTGCACCGGTGGGGGCAAAGGAGGCACCGCACCTTTCGCCCTTCGAGTCGCTCCCACAGGACCGCCTGCTGCATGGCCAAGGTTCATGGTAAGGGGATGGGCGGAGCGCCCCCAGGGACATTGGTCACCTTTGAGCGCCCTGGCGATTTTGGGGGGACAAGCGAAAAGCATTCCTCGGAACTTTCGTCAATGGTTGTGAAGACTTGACTCCTAGGCCCTTTTCGCCCTAGAATGACGGTGCGTAGTAGGTTGAAGTCAAGAAGGGGGTGGTCGAGGAAGAAACCTGTTCTGTACAAAACTGGGCGCGTGGAGTCTCTCCCAATCTCGAGGGCGAGGAGGCGATATGAGAAAGTTGCTATGGCTCTCGCTATTGTTGTCTATGGCGTGGGCCGCCACGGGTCAGATGACCCTAAGCGGCCAGTGGTCCACTTCCGTCCAGTTCCTGCCCTCCGTCAGCCTGACCAAGAACCTGTTGACCCTGAACACCGAGGTGGCGGGGTTCAAGGTGGGGGGAACGGCGGAGT
>CAKZKH010000133.1 GCA_937122485.1 uncultured bacterium
GACGATGCACTGGCCCTGTGGGGGGAAGAGCGCAAGCTGGGGAAACCTGTGGGCAACGACCTGGCCCGCGGCAAGCGCTCCTACCCCATCGTGTGGGCCCTCGAGCGCGACTCCTCGGTGGACACGGTGCTGCAAACCGGCCAGCTGGCCGAAGCCCGGAAGCGGCTGACCGCCCTTGGAGCCTACCAGGCCAGCCACCAGGCGGCCCAACATCACTGGAACAAAGTCCAGGAAATGGCGCGCAACCTGCCCTGGGCCCCCTGGGCCCACGCGGAGTTCGAAGCCCTTTTGGCCGCGGTCAAGGAAAGGCAGGCTTAGATGGGCCGCCCGCTGTGGTTGTCCTACGAACTGGCCCGCTACCTGCTGCCCCGGAGGAAGTGGCCCGAGCAAGGGCGCCTGTTCCCCATCGTGCTCATGCTCGAACCCCTCGAGGCCTGCAACCTCCGCTGCTCCGGCTGCGGCAGAATCCGGGAATACGAAGACCACCTGAGCGCGCGGCTCTCCGCGGACCAGGCCCTGGAGGTGGCCGAGCAAGCCCGCGCCCCCGTGGTCTCCGTCTCCGGGGGGGAACCCCTCCTCCATCCCGAAATCGTCCGCATCGTCGAGGGCTTGATAGCCCAGAGGCGCTGGGTTTTCCTGTGCACCAACGGCTTGCTTTTGTCCCAGCGCCTAAAGGAATTCCGGCCCCACGAGCGCTTGTGCTTTGTGGTGCACCTGGACGGAACAGAAAAAGTCCACGACGCGATCACCGGCCGGCCCGGCACCTATGCCCAGGCCCTCCAAGCCATTCGCCAGGCCCAAAAGGCCGGTTTCAGAGTATGCACCAACACCACGGTCTTCCACGGCTCGGACGTCGAAGACCTCCGGAAGTTGTTCGCCGCGTTGAAGGCCCTGCGGGTGGAGGGCCTGATGGTTTCCCCCGGTTACGCCTACGGGGCCGTACCCGAACGGGAGCTTTTCCTGCAGCGAGAAGAGGCGGTGAAGGTCTTTCGGGTGCTATTGGACGGGCGGCGGGGCTATCCGTTTTATGACAACCCCCTGTTTTTGGACTTCTTGCGGGGCCGGCGCACCTACCCCTGCGCGGCCTGGGCCGTGCCCACCTACACCGTGCTGGGCTGGCGCCAACCCTGCTACCTCATGGCCGACAGGCACACCCCCAAGTTGGCCGAAGTGCTTGACCCCCAGCTGTGGGAAAGGTACGGGCCGGGGAAGGACCCCCGCTGCGCGGGGTGCATGCTGCACGCGGGATTTGAGCCGGCCAGCGTGCTCGACCTTTTGAACCACCCATGGCGACTGGTGCTGCGCTGACCGTGGCGGCCTTGCGGACGGAACTTCTGTTTGTCCCAGGCCGAAAGAAAGCCCTGGGTGTGGGCCCCCAGGCCCTCGGGCCCCTGCGGAGGGTTTTGGACCAAGCAAGGCCCCAGGCCGTGGTGGTCGTGGGCTACTGCGCAGGGCTGCAAGGGTCCCTCCCCCCAAAAATCCTGATCTTGGCCGACCGGGTGGGGAAGGACGGGGAAACTGTGCGCGTTGGCGCCGGCCACCTGGCCCACGCCCAAAAGCTACTTCCCCACGCCCACGTGGGCCCCTTAATCCAGGTGGACCGGCTCCTTTCCGTGGAGGAGAAAGCCCGTTTGGGCTTGGAGGCCATGGGCGCGGACATGGAAAGTTATTCGCTGGCCCAGGAGCTCTTTCGCCGTGGAGTCCCCTTCCTCATCGCCCGGGTGGTTCTTGATGCCCTGTGGGAGGAACTTCGTCACGGGCCAGGCCAGCTGGGCTGGGCCCCCCGGGCCCTGGCCTGCTCGGGGGTCCTTGGGCGCGCCGCGCCCTTGCTTGGGGAAGCCCTCGCGGAAAAGTAGGCGGGTGAACATGGGCAAGAGCCGGGTAGTTCGGGTCGGAGGGGTGCCCCTTGGGGGCGGGAACCCCGTAGTGGTCCAGTCCATGACGAGCACGCCCACGGTGGAGGTGGCGGCCACCGTGGAGCAGATTCGGCGCCTGCAGGCTGCGGGCTGCGAGATCGTGCGCGTGGCCGTGCCCAACGCCGAGTCCGCCCAAGCCCTCCGGGAGATCAAGAAAGAGGTGAGCGTGCCCATCGTGGCCGACATCCACTACGACCACCGCCTGGCCCTGGCCGCGCTGGAGGCCGGAGCGGACAAGCTGCGCCTCAACCCCGGCAACCTCCGGGACCCGGACAAAATCCGCGCTGTGGCCCAAGCCGCCCAGGAGCGGGGTGTGCCCATCCGCGTGGGGGTCAACGCCGGCTCCCTTGACACCCGGTTCCTCCAAGGGCAGCGAGTCACGCCCGAGGGCATGGTAAAAGCCGCCCTGTGGGAAATCGAGCTTTTGGAAAGCGCAGGCTTTGAGGACATCGTGGTCTCCCTCAAGGCCCACGACGTGCCCCTCACCGTGGAGGCCAACCGCCTGCTGCGGCGAGAAGGCGACTGGCCGCTGCACTTGGGGATCACGGAGGCAGGCACAGCCTGGGAAGGGGCCATTCGTTCAGCCGTGGGGATTGGGATTCTTCTCGCCGAGGGGCTGGGGGACACGATCCGGGTTTCCCTGGCCGGGGACCCGGTGAAGGAAGTGGAGGCAGCGTGGGAAATTTTGGGCTCTTTGGGGCTGCGGCAGCGGGGGCCAAGCTTTGTGGTCTGCCCCACCTGCGGCCGCACCGGCATCGACATCGCCGGCATCGCCCAAGCCGTGCGGGAGAGGCTCAAACCCGTAACCACGCCCATCTCCATCGCCATCATGGGCTGCCCGGTGAACGGCCTGGGGGAAGCCCAGCGAGCCGACTTCGCCATCCTCGGAGGTCAAAAATTTGGGACGATCTACGCCCACGGCCAGGTGGTCCGCCCCAAAGTCCCTGAAGAAAAACTCGTCGAGGAGTTCGCCCACCTCGTGCTCCAGGAGGTCCACCATGGATAAGGAAACGCGCGAGTCGCCCCCTAAAACAAGTGTTTCCACCGAGCAGCGAGCTCCCCTGGCTGACCTGGACCGGGCCACCGAAAAGGCCGTGGACTGGCTTTTGGCCCACCAGGCGCCCGAGGGGTACTGGTGGGGGGAGCTGGAGTCCAACGTGACCATCACGGCCGAACACCTTTTCCTCACCCACGTCTTGGACCTCGGCTCCCAAGAGCTTTGGGAGGCCATCGCCCAGGAGATCCTGGCCGAACAGCGAAAAGAGGGATTTTGGAGCAACTGGTACGGCGGTCCGGGGGACCTTTCCACCACGATCGAGGCCTACGTGGCCCTGAAGATGGCGGGCGTGGACCCCGAGCGCCCCGAGATGAAGAAGGCCCGGGCGTGGATCCTGGACCAGGGCGGGGTGGAAAGGGCCCGGGTGTTCACCAAAGTATGGCTGGCCCTGATGGGGCAGTGGCCGTGGGAAGCCACCCCTATGCTGCCCCCTGAGCTTGTGCTCCTGCCCGATCGTTTCCCCACAAGCCTTTACGCCTTTGGGTCCTGGGCCCGGGCCACCATCTTGCCCTTGGCCATTCTGCGGGTGCTCAAGCCGGTGAAGCCCATGCCCAGTTGGGCGCGGATCGACGAGCTTTTTGTGCGGGGGCGGGCCCGGGCCGACCTCCGCCTCCCCCGCAAGAAGGGCGCTTGGGGCCAGTTCTTTTACGGGGTCGACCGGGCCCTGCGGGCCTACGAACGCCGGCCCCTCCGAACCTTACGCCGCCGGGCCCTCCAAAAAGCCGAGGCCTGGATCCTCCAGCGGCAAGAGGCCGACGGCTGCTGGGGCGGCATTCAGCCCCCCTGGGTCTACAGCCTGATGGCCCTCCACGCCCTGGGGCACAGCGTGGACTCCCCCCCGCTCAAGCGGGGCCTGGAGGGGTTCCGCCGCTACGCGGTGACCCCAAAGACCTTGGCCCAGTACCCGTTTTTGGTCACGGACAAGCCTCCCCGCGGCTTCCGTCTGCAATCGTGCATCTCCCCGGTGTGGGACACGGGCCTGGCCGTGATCGCCCTCCAGGACGCGGGGCTTTCCCCCAACCACCCGGCCCTGGTCCGGGCTGGTCGGTGGCTTGTGCAAGAACAGATCTTCACTGGGGGCGACTGGGAGGTGCGCTGCTCGGCTCGCCCCGGCGGCTGGGCCTTTGAGTTCGACAACGACGTCTACCCCGACACGGACGACACAGCGGTGGTGATGATGGCCCTTTTGGGGGTGGAGTTGCCCGAGGGGGCCAAGAAGTGGGCCTTGGACCGGGGCCTGGAGTGGCTTTTGGGGATGCAGTCCCGCAACGGCGGCTGGGGGGCGTTCGACCGGGACAACACCAAGGCCTTCTTGCGCCAAATTCCGTTTGCCGACTTCGGCGAGCTTTTGGACCCCCCTTCGGCTGACGTGACCGGGCACATCGTGGAACTTCTGGGCCGGCTGGGCTATCGGCCGGGGTTCCGCCCCCTGGACCGGGCCCTGCGCTACCTCCGCCGCGAACAAGAGGAGGAAGGCTCGTGGTACGGCCGCTGGGGGGTTAACCACCTTTACGGTACGGGCGCGGTCCTTCCGGCCCTGCGGGCCTGCGGCCTCCTTCCCGCCGACCCCCGCGCGCGGAAGGCCCTAGACTGGCTGAAATCCCACCAAAACCCCGATGGCGGCTGGGGCGAAGACGTGCTTTCCTACCACCGGAGGGAACGATGGGGAAGAGGACGGTCTGCTGCTTCGCAGACGGCGTGGGCCTTGCTCGGGCTATTGGCCGCCGACGAGGCCCGCTCCGAGGCCGTCCGCCGGGGCATCGCCTACCTTCTGCAAACCCAGCGGCCCGACGGCACCTGGGACGAACCGTACTTCACCGGCACGGGCTTTCCCACCGACTTCATGATCCGGTACCACCTTTACCGCCACGTGTTCCCCCTCATGGCCTTGGGCCGCTACCGCTCCGCGTTGTCCGGAGGCCAGCCATGACCCTAGGGCGGAGGCCTTTGGTGATCGAGCTGGCCGGGGTGTACGGGTTCTGCCCGGGGGTGCGGCGGGCGGTGGAGATGGTGGAGAAGCACCTGCGGGAACAGGGGCCCCTTTCCACTTTGGGGGCCATTGTGCACAACACGCAGGTCGTGGAGCGGCTGCGGGCCCAAGGGGCCGCGGTGACCAGCTCGGTGGAGGAGGTGCGCACCCCGGCCGTGGCCATCACCGCCCATGGGGCAGGGCCTGCGATCTACGAGGCCATCCGCCGCCGGGGGCTGGTCCTTGTGGACACCACCTGCCCGATTGTGAAGCGCGCTCAGGAGAGCGCCCGTGGCCTGGCCGCGGCCGGCTTCACCGTCCTCATCTACGGCGAGACCGCCCACCCCGAGGTCCAAGGGCTTTTGGCTTGGACCGGAGGCCAGGGCTACGCCACGATGAGCCCCGCCGAGGTGCCCGCCCCCAAGGAGGGCCGCCTGGCCGTGATCTCCCAAACCACCAAGGAGCGCGAGGCCTTCTGGGAGTTTGCCCTCGCCGTGGCTGGCCAGCACAAATCCCGGCTTTTTGAGCTCAGCGTTGTGGACACCATTTGCCCGGAGACGGGCCGGCGCTACCGGGCCGCTGCCGACCTAGCCCAACGCGTGCAGGCCGTGTTCGTGGTGGGATCGCGCAACTCCGCCAACACACGCAAGCTGGCCGAGGTGGTCCGCTCCACCGGTGTGGTCACTCACTTCATCGAGTCCGCTGAGGAAATCGCCCCGGCCTGGGTCCGGGGCCTTCAAACTGTGGGCGTCACCGCCGGAGCCTCCACCCCCAACGAGGCCGTGGAGGCCGTGGTCCAGCGCCTGAAACGCCTGGGAGGTCAACCATGAACCCCACGTGGACTTCCACCCCCAAAAGCCTTTGCCACCGCGCCAAGTTCCAGGTGGTCACCGAACGGGCTCCCCAGTTCATCGACATCACCGAGGAGGTCCAGAGGGTGGTGCAAGCCAGCGGAGTTCGGGAAGGGCTGGCCCTGGTGTTCTGCCGCCACACCACCGCCGCTGTGCGTATCAACGAAAACGAGCCCCTGCTTATTGCCGACATGGAGGAGTTTTTGAAGCGCATTGCTCCCCGGGACCTGTACTACCGCCACAACGACTTTGAAATCCGCACGCACAACATGACCCCGGAGGAGTCCCCCAACGGCCACGCCCACTGCCAGCACCTCCTGTTGGGGGCCAGCGAGGCCATCCCCGTGGAACATGGCCGGCTCTGCCTGGGCTCATGGCAGCGGCTGTTCCTCGTAGAGCTCGATCGCCCTCGGGAGCGGGAAGTCACGGTCCAGATCTTCGGCCATGGATGAAAAAGAGCGCTGGAAGCGGATTCCCGC
>CAKZKH010000134.1 GCA_937122485.1 uncultured bacterium
TCCCCTCGGGTTGAAATGAGAAGCCGGGACGGGTAGGATGCGGTCCGAATCGTATCAGGAGGTGAAGCTGTCAGTGGAGCAAGTGGCTGAGGTGAAAAAGGCCCCCCCGCGGGCCGGGGCTTTCCACGGCGTGGGACGACGCAAGGAGGCTGTGGCTCGGGTGTACCTCAAAGAGGGCTCCGGGAGGGTATACGTCAACGGCCGGCCGATGGAGGAGTACTTTACGGCTTTCGCCATGGGCAAGGACCATTTGAACCGCCACCTTCTCACCCCGTTTTACATCACGGGAACAATGGGCCGGTACGACGTGAAGGCCCGGGTGGAGGGTGGGGGCCCCACCGGCCAGCTCGAGGCTGTCCGCTTGGGCATCGCACGGGCTCTGGTGGCCATGACCCCGGAGTTCAAGAAGCCCTTGAAGGATGTGGGTCTGTTGACGCGGGACGCCCGGGTGGTGGAACGCAAGAAGTACGGGCACCGCAAGGCCCGGAAGAAAGAACAGTACTCCAAGCGGTGAAGCCATGAAAAAAGGCATCCATCCCGAGACGTTCTCGGCGACCATCCGATGTAGCTGTGGGGCCCAGTACAAGACCCTTTCCACGAAGAAAGATCTCCACGTGGACGTGTGCGCCCGCTGCCACCCCTTCTTCACCGGAGAGACCCGCTTGGTGGACTCCGAGGGGCGCGTGGAGCGGTTTGCCCGCAAATACGGGAAAGACTGGGCGAAGAAGAAGTGACCCGGCTGGGTGGGCAGGCGGTCATTGAAGGCGTGATGCTCACCGACGGCCAGCATACCGTGCTGGCCGTCCGCACCCCTCAGGGCGGAATCCAGGTTGAACCTCTCCAGGCTGGAGCACGTTTCCCCCGGCTGGAGCGGGTTCCTTTTGTGCGGGGTCCGGTGAAACTCTACCAGTTGCTGGTCCAAGGATGGGCGGCCCTGCAGCGATCGGCGGCCATCGCCTACCCCGAGGAGGCCCCCAAGGAGTCGGGGTGGGAACTTTGGCTCATGATAGGCCTTCTCTTCGTGGTGGTCGTGGGCGGATTCATGGTCTTGCCCATGTACCTGGCTAGTCTTCTTCCAGTCCGGCAGAGGGTTCTTTACAGTTTGATCGAGGGAGGCATCCGGGTCGTGTTGTTCGTCCTGTACATCGCCGCCATTTCCCTTTTGCGCGACGTGCGCAGGGTTTTTCAATACCACGGAGCTGAGCACAAGGTGGTCCACGCTTTCGAGGAAGGGGAAGGTTCGCTCGAGCGCGCGCGGGGCCAGAGCCCGGTCCATCCCCGCTGCGGGTCAAGCTTCGTCCTCCTGTTCTTGGTGGTGGCGGTGCTGGTGTTCTCCCTGGTGCCCACAGGGAGCTTGGCCTTGCGGTTGGCCAGCCGAATTGTGCTCATTCCCGTGGTGGCTGGGGTTACCTACGAGATCCTTCAGTACGCGGGGCGGCACCCCCGGGCCTGGTGGCTCCGGCCCTTGGTGTTTCCGGGTCTTCTTCTCCAGCGCCTCACCACGCGTGAACCGTCTACGGATCAACTGGAGGTCGCCCTGGCCGCCCTGCATCAGGTGGTGGCCGAGCGCAATCTGTCCACCAGTTCGTAAGGGATCTTGACCGCTCCCAGGCTCTCCTTGACCGAGCCGGGCCCGTGATCGTCGGACCCCCCCGTGGGGATGAGGCCCAGCTTGTGAACCGCTGCAGCCACCTCTGCGGGGTTGGAACGCAAGGGTTGACGGGAGCTCTCGTAGGGGTAGTGCACTTCCACGGCGGCCAGTCCCTCTTCGGCCAGCTGAGCGAGGGTCTTTTCCCAGTCGGCGACGGCGAGGAAGGCGGGGTGGGCCAGGGCGGCCACACCCCCCGCGGCCCGGATGGCGGCGATGGCCTGGCGGGTGGTGGGTCGAGGCAGAGGTACATAGCAGGGGGCACCCTCCTCAAGGAACCTCCGGAACGCGTCGTCGAAGCTGCTGGCCAGCCCGTGCCGCACCAGCAGGGCCGCGAGGTGGGGCCGGCCCAGCGACCCCGCGGCCAGGGCCTGCACCTCCTCCAAGGCGATCGGCTTGCCCACAAGGGCGCGGCACTTGTCCACCATGGCCCTCATCCGCTCCTGGCGAGCGGCCTGAAGCCAACTGAACAGTTCCTCCAGGGCAGGGTGCCCGGGCCGAAGAAAGTACCCCAGGATTTCCCCCTTGAGCTTGCCCACCCAGGCCTTGACCTCCACCCCGCAGATGACCTCGATCCCTTGCAGGTTCAACGTGGGAGCGGTGAAGTCGGCGCCCACTGTGTCGTGATCGGTGACGGCCACGGCGGCCAGACCCAGCCGTCGAGCCCGTTCGGCGAGTTGAGGGAGGTCCTGGGTGCCGTCGGACCAGCGGGTATGGACGTGGAGGTCGGCCCAGGCCTCAGGCGGCATGGCCGCCTTTCTTCTCTTTCCACAACCGGTCGAGAATCCCGTTGACCACAGCCGGGGCGTGCTCCGACCCGTAGGCCTTGGCCAGCTCCACCGCCTCGTTGATCACCACTTCCCCAGGGGTGTCCGTGTGCAGAAGTTCATACACCCCCATGCGCAGAATGTTGCGGTCGACCAAGGGGAGGCGGTCGATGCCCCATCCTTCGGCCCGGAGGTGGATGAGCCGGTCCAGTTCGTCCCGGTGGTCTCTGACCCCGGTCAGGAGGGCGGAGGCGAAGGGCCAATCGCGGTCCCCGATCCGCCGCTTTTCCTCACCCAAAGCTTCTTCCATCGACCCGGGGAGGAACTCCCCACGGTACAGGGCTTTGAGAACCGCCTCCCGGGCCGTACGCCGCACCCTACCGCTTCCTTCGACCGGCTCCCAGCACGGTCAGCCGAACCTCCGGGACCTCCAGCCCGGTCCGGGCACAAATCTCGCGGGTCAAGAGCTCCTGAACCCGTTCGGCCAGCGTGGGGATCTCCTCCCCAGGGGGCAGGTGGAGGTTGACGCGGATGGCCACACCCTTGCCGGTGGCGCGGAGGCCCACCTGGAACCGGGACAGGCGCAGCTCGTCCCGCAGCAGGGCTGTGGCCATTTCCCGCACGGTGTTTTGGGTGATGAGGATTTCTCCTTTGGGTCCAGGACGGCGGAGGGCCTTGCGCAGGGCCCTGCGGGCAAGTCCGGCCCGGGTGAACAGGATCGCGGCCCAAAGGAAGGTCACGGCCCAAACCCCCAGAGCCGCTTGAACGGCAGCCGCGGGGATGGATACCACCTTGGCCACTTCGATCCCCACTTGGCCCCACACCATGGCGGCCACCATGGCCCCGGCCGCCAACAGCAACAACGCCGTACCCACTGCGTACAACAGCCCTCGCACTCCTACCTCTCTTTCTTGCGCTCGTCCCCGGGTTCCTTGAACGCCACCCGCACCACTTCCACGTCCACCTGGTCCACCGGGAGGGCGGTCATCTTCTCCACGGCTTCCTTGACCCGAACCTGCAGTTCATCGGCCACTTCCTGGACAGGGTGCCCGTACAGCACCCCCACCTTGAGGCCCAGCTTCACCCGCCCTCCCAAGATCTCCGTTTCCACGAGACGGCGCACCGCTTCTCCCTTGGGCATGGAGCCGACCTTGGGGGGAGCGACGCCGGGGACCTCGGTGGCCGCCAGGCCAGCAATGGTGGAGATCACCTCCTTGGAGATGCTGATCCTCCCGTCCTCAAGCACGTCTTCAACGAGCTCGTCATCCTTCGCCATCTTCACCCTCCTCCAGCACGAGGGCTTCTTGGGCCGGGACCACCTGGCGAACGGACACGTCCACCCTCCCCACCGGGATCCCCGCCAAACCCTCCAGGTCTTCCCGCACAGCCCGTTGGACTCCCCGCGCCACCTCGTGAACCGCGTAACCCTGAACGACGGCAATGCGCAGGTCCACGTCCACCCCGTCCCGACGAAAGGTGATTTGGGTGGCGTCTTCTGGGCCGGAGAAAATCCCCATGATCCCCGG
>CAKZKH010000135.1 GCA_937122485.1 uncultured bacterium
TTTTGGCCGGTGATCCTCATTGCGCTGGGACTAGATATGATGTTGGACCGCCCGCAGGGCCGGTGGTTGGGCTTTGCCCTGTTTGTGGCCTTGGCCGCGGTGTTCTGGGGCCTTTTGTGGAGCCTGCCGGCCGCCTGGTCCGCAACCAGGGACCTTCGGTTGCCGGTGGACTCCCATGTCCAGGGCGAGGTTTACCTGGCGATGGCCGGAGGCGTGCTGAAGGTGCACAGTCGGGTGGGCCCTGGCCTCCTGGCCCAAGGCACGGCCCAAGCAGCCTGGCCCGACGAGCTCCTCACGCGTGTGTCCTCCCACGAAGGCCGGGCCCAGCTGGTAGTGAACTTCGCCCGCAAGTTCTGGGCTTTCCCCTGGTGGGCAAGTTCTCTGGACCTTGGACTTTCGCCCTCCGTCCCGCTCGCCCTTTGGGTAGACGTGGGCTCCGGATCGGCCGAGCTGGACCTCGTAGGGCTCAAGGTCACCCGGGTGGAGGTTCAGGTGCGGGGAGGCAAGGCCGCGATGGACCTTTCCGCCCGAGGAGAGGTGCAGGTGGTCCTGGCATTGTCCGGAGGGGAAGTCCGGGTTCGTGTCCCTCCGCGGGTGGCCCTGGGCGTGGAGGTCGGCGGCGCTGTGGAAGTGAGCGGGTTGTGGGAGGGCCCAGGGTATGGCGAGGATCGCCTGGAGGTGGTGGTCCGCGGCTCGGGCGGCCGGGTGAAGTTTGAAAAGCTCCCCACCTTGTAACGGGGCCTCTCCATGGAAGCCGTTCTGAACTCGACCGTACCTCTGGTGGTGCTGGTGGCCGCGGGGTACTTGGCCCGGCGCTTCCGCGTCCTCAAGCCGGGGGACGAACGTGTACTCAACGCCTACGTTTACTGGTTCGCCCTTCCCGCCCTGTTCGTGTTCGAACTGGCCCAAACGGTCCTTACTCCCACGGTGCTCAGGTTTATGGGAGTGGGCCTGGCTCCGGTGCTGGGAGTGGCCGGTGCCGAAGCTGTGGTGCTGAGGCTGGCGAGGGTGCCGCGCACGGTGCGGTACCTGGTGGTGTTGAGCACGGTGTTTGGAAGCCTGGCCTTTTTCGGGATTCCGTTTGTGGAGTTTTCCTTGGGGGGCGAGGAGCCAGTGCGGCTGGCTTCTTTGGCCACCGCGGGGATGGGTCCGGTCACGGTGGGGTTGGTGCTCTTCCTCCTTGAGGCCCA
>CAKZKH010000136.1 GCA_937122485.1 uncultured bacterium
AGACTCGCATTCAAAAGTAAAGGTTTGACCCCCTGTACTGGGCATTACGCCGGCTCGAGACCCCAGGAATGAGGGCTTGACCCCGGGGAGCAGGGTTAGGCGGAGGCGCAGGGGCTCTTGCGCCTCTTCACAGGACAAGGGGGATCCGCCCTCGATGCGCCGCCGCAACACCAAGGAGTCCACCTTAGACCCTGGAGGCTTGGCTCTGCCTGAACCAGTCGCGAATCGAGGGCCTTCTTCGATCGGGTCGGTGAGGTTGAGGCAGGGGGTGCTCACGAAGGACACAGGGGATGGTGCGGGTCACCGACCGAAAGCACGGATGCCCCTGCAGTTCTTCTGGGGAGGCGTTCCTACCGCCAACCACGCCTGACGGGGACGTTGCCCCATCGGACTGACAGGCGCTCTAATCCTGGACGAAGTGAATTTGGCCGGTGCGGGGGTTGAGCTGGGCCACCCGCACCAGGGACACAATGGGCACCCCAAACCGGGCCAGAACTTTGCGACCTTCGGTGAAGGTCTTTTCGATCACAAACCCAAACCCCACGAGTTGGGCCCCCACCTCCACCACCATCTCCGCCAACGCCGCGCTTGTGGTGCCCTGGAACAAGAAATCGTCCACCACCAGCACCCGGTCGCTGGGCCGCAAGTAGTCGCGGGACAGGGCAAGTTCGTTCACCACGCCTTTGGTAGGCGAAGGGATCGTTCGTGTCACGGGATGGGCCAGGGTGTTGGCTTTCCCTTTCTTGGCGTACAACGCCACCGCAGACAGCCGCTGGGCTACCTCGTAGGCAATCACGTTGCCGGCGGCCTCGGCCGTGAGGACCACAGTCACCCCCTGATGGACAAACGCTGAGGCCAGTTGCCGCCCTGCTTGGGAAACGAACCGCGGATCAATCCGATGGTTAAGAAACCTGTCTACACGGAGGAAGTCCTCGTTGATGACCTCCCCGTCGCGCTGAATCCACTCCTCCAGAACGTTTTTCGCCTTACCGTGGGTTGCCATAGCCGATTCTACCTGGGGTCGCATTTGCCCAGCAAGGCTGGCTTGTCCCCTGGTCAGGGTTGAGCCCGACTTCCGGGCTTGACCAGGGGCAGTCCTTGGCGGCACAAGGGGCAGGCCTCCGGGGCGTGGTTTTCAATGTGGAGCTTCACCAGGGAAATCACAGGCCAAGGGAGAGAACCTTCCTCGGCGCGGCGGTCGACAATGGAAACCGACCCCACGACACGGGCTCCTTGGGCGTGCACCACTTCGGCCACTTCCAAGGACGATCGGCCTGTGGTGATGACGTCTTCGGCGATGAGCACCCGCTCCCTGGCTTGCAGCTCAAAGCCCCGGCGCAGGGTCATCACGTTGTTCTCCCGCTCGGTGAACATGGCCCGCACGCCGAGGGCGCGAGCCACCTCATGGGCCACCAGGATCCCTCCCAAGGCCGGTCCCACCACGGCACCCATCGGTCCCAAAAAGCGGGCCCTCTCGGCCAAGGCCTCCCCCACGCGGGCTGCCAGCTCAGGGTACTGCAGAAGTCGCGCGCACTGAATGTACCGGGCCGAGTGCAGGCCCGAGGAGAGGAGGAAATGCCCCTCCAACAAGGCCCCAGTTTCCCTCAGCATCGTCAAAACTTCACCTTCGGTGAGCGCAGCCACGGATGACCTCCCAACACTCGAGATTTCTTTCCTCCAAGAACTTTTTCAGCCCCTCAACCATTGTGAGGGTGCACAGCGGATCGACAAAATTTCCTGTGCCCACTTGAACAGCGCGGGCTCCAGCCATGATGAACTCCACCGCGTCCTGCCAGGTGGTGATGCCCCCGCTGGCGATGAGGGGAACCTCGACCCTAGGGAACAGCTCGTACACCCAGCGCAGGGCGAGGGGTTTGATGGCCGGGCCGGAAAGGCCGGCCAGGACGTTGGCAAAGACCGGCCGGCCTGTGGAAATGTCGATGGCCATGGCCCGGAATGTGTTGGCGATGCAAAGGGCCTGGGCTCCGGCTTCCTGGGCCGCCAGGGCGGCTGCGAGAACTTCTCCTTCGGGCGCCAACTTCACCCACAGCGGCTTCGTTGTGGCGGCCCGGGCCGACCGAACCACATCGGCCGTGAACCCCGCCTGGGCCCCCACAAAGCCCTTGCCGGGCACGTTGGGGCAGGATACGTTGAGCTCAATGGCTTCCACATCGGCTTTGTCCACCGCCGCGGCCAGGGCCCCGTAGTCGCCGGGCTCCTCTCCCCAGATGCTCGCCACGATGACCGTGCCCAGCTTGCGCATCTTTGGGAGTTCCTCCTTGAGGAAGGTCTCGATCCCGGGGTTCTCAAGGCCGATGGAGTTCAAAAGACCGCAAGGGGTTTCCCACAGGCGAGGGGGAGGGTTCCCCGTTCGTGCCCGCAGGGTCACGGTCTTGGCGCAGATCGCCCCGAGTGCGGAGATGTCAAAGAATTCCCGGTACTCCTGGCCAAACCCGAAGGTGCCGGCGGCGGCCATCACCGGGTTTTTCAACCGCAGTGAGCCAATCTGCACCTCAAGGGAGGGCATCGAAGAACACCTCCGCGGCGGGGAACACAGGTCCGTCGGAGCAAACGCGCTTGGGGCCCGAACGCGTCCACACCGTGCACCCCAGGCAGGCCCCAACCCCACAGGCCATCCGCTCTTCGAGGGACACGTACAAGGGGACCTCCGCCTCCTGGCACATCCGGTGAAGTTCAAGCAGCAGGGGCTTTGGACCGCAGGCGTAGCAGGCCGCGTAGCCCCGGGGCGAAAACGCCTCGGTCACCAACCCTTGGGTGCACCCAGGGGCACCGACCTCGCTTCTGACATGCACGTGGTCTGCCAAGGAGCGGAACACCTCTACCATCCACGGCCTGTGGCGAAAGCCCAGGTAGACGTCGAGGGGAGATCCGAACTGCTTGGCGGTCCAAAGCAGGGGGGCCAGGCCCATGCCGCCTCCCACGAGCGCGATCCGCCCCGGCACCCGCTTCCATCCCTGGCCCAAGGGCCCCCAAAGCTTGACTTGGTCTCCTAGGCGGAGGTTGGCCAAAAGGGCTGTGCCTCGGCCCCGCACAGCGTACAAGAACGCCAACGCCTGGGGCGACAGGTCGAACACCGACATGGGCCGGGCCAGCAAAGGATCCCGTTCCCAAGCCCGAAGCATGAAAAACTGGCCCGGTTCGGCGACAAACCGCCCTTCCAGGCGCAAGAGAAAGACCCCAGGGGCCACCTCCCTGTTTTCTGCGACCGGAGCGCGCACCACCTTCAGCTCAGGCATTTTTGGATTTCGGTGCGCATGGTCAGGACGGCTTGGTGAGCGTAGTCGGCGAAATTTTTCGCTCCGTCGGGCTTCCCTTTGTGGGCCCCCAAGATGGACCGGGCGGCTACGATCACGGCCCCGTTGCGGTTTTGCAAGGCCGGGGCTACATCTTGGGCCCCGGCCCCTTGGGCCCCATAGCCGGGAACAAGCAAGAACATCTGGGGGAAAGCCTTGCGAACGGTGGTCAACACGTGGGGGTTGGCCCCGAGGACCGCTCCCACAGCGCTGTAGCCGCACCGCCCGACAAACCGCTCCCCCCAGGCCCACACCCGCCCGGCCACATGCATGTACAGGGGTTTGCCTGAGCAGGGAAGCTCCTGGAATTCCTGGGCCCCAGGGTTGGAGCTCCGCACGAGGAAAAAGGCGCCCTTTTCCCCGCTCTGGACGTAGTGAAGAAACGGGGCCACGGCGTCCGAGCCCAGCATGGGGTTGAGGGTGAGAAAGTCGGCCTCGAAGTCCCCTTGAAAGTGGGCTTGGGCGTAATGGGCCGCGGTGGAGCCGATGTCGCCTCGTTTGACGTCGCCAATGGCGATCCCTTTGTTCGCCCGGATGTGCCGCAATGTGTCCCGGTAGCAAGCGAGGCCGGCCAGGCCCAACGCTTCGTAATGGGCGATCTGCAATTTGTAGCAGGCCACCACATCCAAGGTGGCTTGGACAATGGCCTTGTTGAAGGCCCAATAGGCTTGGGCCATGTTCTGGTAGCGGTGAGAGAAGCCTTCGGGGAGAAGCTCCGGCGTGGGATCCAGTCCCAAGCACACCGGGCCTTGTTTCTCAACCCTCTCCCACAACCTGTCGATGATCATCAAAGTCCCTGCCGCGGAGTTGGCCATCAAGGTAGACCACCATGCCTTTGTGCACGGTGGCCCACACTTGGCCCCACAGCTGCGTTCCCAAGATCGGGGTGTTCTTCCCCTTGGACCAGAAGTACTCCGGGGTTACCACAAACGTACTGTCCTCTTCCACGATCACAACGTCGCCGTCGTAGCCCGGGGCGAGTTGGCCCTTGTTCAAGCCAAGGATGCGGGCTGGGCCTTGGGAGAGGAAACGGGCGAGCTGCCCCAGGGGGATGAGGCCTGGTCGGACCAGGCGGGTGTAAAGGAGCGGGAAGGCCGTTTCAATCCCGGAGATTCCCGGGGCTCCTTGGGCCTTGGCCTCCGGGGTGTGCGGGGCGTGATCCGTGGCGATGGCGTCCAACTTCTCCCCCTTGAGGGCTGCGATCAGGCCTTGCTGCGTCTGGCGGTCGACCAGAGGGGGGTTCAGCACGTAGTCGCCCTCTTCGCGGGGCCAAGTGAGGTGATGGGGCGTGGCGTCGCAGGTGACCTGCACGCCCTGCCTTTTGGCCCAGGCCGCCAGTTCCACGGCGTGAGGGCTGGTGAGGTGAGTGAGATGAAGGCGGAAGCCCAGGCGGTGGGCCAGCCAAAGGTCCCGGGCCGCCATCAGTTCCTGGCCCAGTTCCTCTAGCCCCGAGAATTCGCAGTGCTCCATGATCACTTTGCCCAGGGCCGCGGCCTTCCTTCCCGCTTGGACCAGGAGATCGGGGCGCTCCACACCCTTGCCGTCGTCGGAGTAGGCCCACACGTAGGGGGCCAACCCGTCCAGGTCGGCCAGCTCTTGCCCAGCCAACCCCCGGGTGATTGCCCCCACGGGATACACTTCCACCAGACCCACCTGCCGGGCCTTCTCCACCACGTACCGGGCCACTTCGGGCCTGTCGCAGGTGGGGTTGGTGTTGGCCATAAGGGACACGGC
>CAKZKH010000137.1 GCA_937122485.1 uncultured bacterium
AGGGCATTGCGGGCTATCCGCAGGCCTGGGCTCAGGACAGTCCTGTTTGTCTCCATTTCGGCCCCCAGATTGTAGAGCCAATTTCGCTGAAGCGCCGGACACGTGACCGGAGAAGGTCGGCTCCTCCAGACATTTGCTGCTGGCCTCCTTATTTCCAGTGTTGAGGGCCTCGGAGGGGCTTCTTTTCGGCGCGGCGGCCTTCCAATCCCTTACCCCGCAGCCTCGTGCTCGGCGAACTTCTCCACTCGGTCCCAGAGCCGGCCCTCTGGGCGGACAATCTCAATTCCTGAGTCCGCTCCAGTTGTGCTAAGCGCTCCTTGATGATGAGAAGGTTTAGCTCACGACCTGGAAGGTCAAGTAGGCCTTCATCGCGAAGGGAGCCTCCAACACCCCTAACCCTTCTTCCCCACTATAGACCGTCATTATGGCTTCCAGAAAGCCCCTCACACCTTGATGCCGGCCAATGCAGGTGCGAGCACGATCACCTCTCCACTAACTCCGCCCTAGTGTCCTCCTCGCCCACTCCAGGAAACCTTTGTAGGGCTGTTGCTTCCGCCGGCAGTACCACAGTCCGGGCGACCCCCCCCGCGGGGAGCACGCGGGTCCCCTGTTTGTGGCTCGAGCCCAAGCCCCAGTTCTCGGGCTCATGAGATCTGATCTCACTTAGAGCGTTGGCGGTTTCAAAACCTGCCCCTGGCCCGGCGCTGTAGGACAAGCTACCCTTCCCATCTGCGTTGAGAGCCCCTGCCCATCCTGAGGAGCCATCGGGAGGCAGGAGGACGATGTCATCTTCAAGCATCGCTTGAATGGTTCATTTGACCTCCTCGTACTCCACTTGGGATACACGTGAGGCTCGAGCCCTGGCAGGTCCAACACCCTCTTTACCAGGGAATAGGCATCTTCCCGTCTTTCGTCCCGGTAGACGACCAAGAGGTCGATGTCGCTGGCGGCTGTGTAATTCCCCTTGGCGTAAGAGCCGAAGAGGACAACTCGAACGAGGGGAAGCCTTTCGTTGAGCCCCTTAAGCCGCTCGGAGAGAAAGCGGACCACCTGCCCTGGTCAGCTTGGGATAGAAGACCCTTACAGAACGCGATGATTTTTCGGCATAGCCGATCAATCTCCGCGCCTCTGCTTGAGTATACCGTTCGCGGGGCGAGCCGGAGCGATGGGCGTTAGGATATCGATCAGGAATATAGGCCTTATCCAGCTTTAGGGCTCCATCACCCAAGTCCTCTGGAACTGGCCGTCTCTGAGCAAGCTCCTTCAGTAAGTCGGCCAAGGAATGGCCCCAGACCTCAGCCTTGAGCTTCTAAAAGACCGCCTTCACCGCTTTGTCTGCCCCCTGCTGGGCCGAAAAGCAAGCCCACTCATAAAATCCGTGCTCCAGATCGCTCTGGGAGTGCCGGAGAGCCCCTTGGGCTTGGTGCATCCAATCGCGACTTCTTTCCATATCTGCCTTCCCCTTCCTTGAGGGCTGGAGAGGATTGTGGACACCAGCGTTCTCACCCAGAGGCCGAACCTTGACACAGTTTACTTGAGACGCAAGGTAAAGATCTGCTACCGTTTACCTAGTCTTTCTCAGATCCTTTCATAGACCGAAACGGTCTCTTCTTGGAGGCTCCTTCCAAACCGGCCGCGGGAGGAGATCTCCTTCCACTCATCTTCGGTGTAAACCAGAACCTCCGTAGGAACAGGAAGGAAAGTTACATCCCAAGCTCAGCTTCGTTTCTCAAACGCCTCCTCAGCCTCCGTCACGATCACCAAAAGGTCGAGGTCGCTGCCCACACCCCAGTCGCCCCGGGCATAGGAGCCAAAGTAGCCGATGCGCAAGACCTCCGGACGGTCTCGCCCAGCGGCGGCCACCCACCGGCGTACGGCGCGGTCGACCTCTGACCTACTAGGCCATCTGAGCACGGACGAACGCAACGATCTCACGGGCATAGCGCAGCGCTTCCTCGCTCTGCACGGGGCAATAGTGCTCGTGGGGCGCCCCGGTGGCATGGGCGTTGGGATACCGAGATGGGATTTAGAAGTTGTCCAGAACCCGCCCCCTCTCGATCAGCTCCTAGGACGGCCTGGCGGAACGGGGCAGCTCCGGCAAGAGCCTGGCCACCACCTGTCCCCACGCTTCCTGACCCAAGTGCAGGTGGAGGCCCTTCACAGCCTTCTCCGCGGCCTGATGGCAAGCAAAGCAGGCCCACTCGCGACGGCCTCCCCGTTGCGATTCCTCCGCATGGAGAAGGTCACGTTCAGCTTGCGCCAGCCAGTCACGAGCACGATTGGCCAAGGTCTGCACCCGGCTGCCACTCTACCGCGAACGTCGGACTGAATGGGGGACCTGGGAATGCCCCCCCGAGACACGAGCGACGACGCTCCGCGATCCGACCGGTGCTACCCGATCAACCCCGGGTGCGGCCGGCTTCGCAGGAGGCCGAACCACGCTGCCGACAAGGCGAATCACGTTCAGTTCCAGGTTTCGCTCCCGTGCGGACGGTGAGGGGGGCAAGGAGGAGTTAGAGAAGGGCAGGGGCACCGGGTATCCGGGTACAGTCCAGGCTTGGGTCCGATCAGACCTGAGCATAGGCCGAAGGGTTGTTAGCCTCTCCCGCTCGGGCCGGGCAACGGACTGGGCGTGACTGGCCTGGGGTTTCTGGAGTTGCGAATCGCCGAGCGCGGGGCGAATCCTGGCAACTTTGGACAAACGAACTCTCGGCGGGACCTCGGGGAGAATCATCTGTATGAGGGCGGTTTGCCCAAGGAGAAAGCGGCCCTCTCTCTACAGGCGCACGTGCCTGAGCAGCGGCCCTTGAAGCCACACCCCTTTGAGAGCTCATGACAGTCTCTTCGGGGGAGCGTCGCCGGTCTGGCTTAGGGGCCCCGCTTGTGCCCTCGGCCCAGCCTCACCCCCCGCTCCACCGCGGGAGGCCTTGCCCCTCCTCTACGGGGCCCGGCGAGGGTAGATGATCTGGTCGATGAGCCCGTAGGACTTGGCCTCCTCAGCGGTCATGATGAAGTCTCGGTCCGTGTCCTTTTCGATCCGGGCCTTAGGCTGGCCGGTGTGCTTGGCCAGGATCTCGTTGATGCGATCCCTTGTACGCATGATGTCGTCGGCGTGGATCTTGATGTCCACCGCTTGGCCCCCGGTCATCCCCAGCGGCTGATGAATGAGAATCTTGGCGTTGGGAAGAGCAAAGCGCTTGCCCTTGGCCCCGCCGGCGAGAATGAGGGCCGCCGCCGAGGCCGCCAATCCTACGCAGGTGGTGCGAACCTCGCACTTGATGGTCTGCATGGTGTCGTAGATGGCCAGCGCTGCGGAGACCTCGCCCCCCCGGCTGTTGATGTACAGCTGGATGTCCTTGTCGGGATCCTCCGCCTCCAAACAGAGCATCTGGGCCACAATGTAGTCCGACCAAGGGGAAGTAATGTCCCCAAAAAGGAAGATGATCCGATCGGCGAACAAGCGGGAGAACGCCCGCTCGTAATAGCGCATCAGCCTTTCTTCCTCGTCAAAACGCTGCAATTTCATGCGCTCCTCCTTGTCTGGGTCAAGACCCAATCGGCAGCCCGCTCGAACACGAGCCGGCCCTCCACCTCACCCTCCTCCCGGCCGAGGGCTTGGGCCAGCTGGCGGACTTCTTCCCTGTTGGGAGTCAAGCCTTGGCGACGTGCGATAACCTGCGCCAGGAGCTCCCGGCGCAGCCGGCGCTTGAGGGCGGCCTCCAACTCATCCTTGGCTTCGCGACGGAGGCCCAGGGCCCTCATCTCCTCCTCCACCCGCTCGGCCAACAACAGGGGCGGGACCTCCAGCCCCAACCGGTCAGCAAGGGCGTCCAGGGCAGCCCGGCGCTCCTCGTCCCGTTGGCGGTGTTCCGCTTGGCGCACAAGCTCCTGACGGACCTCCTCGCGCAGGCCTTCCCACGACTCCTGCCCGTAATGAGCCGCGGCCTCCTCCAACGTGGGCAGCACCACCTTGTATACGCCCATCACTTCGAAGTCCTGGCTGGGGCCGGACTCCCCGCTGAGAGCCACGCGCTGACCTGCTCGGGCCCCCAACAACTGCCGGCCCAGCCGCCCCTCTCCCCCCACCTCGCCTTGCCAAACCCTTTCCCCGCGTCGAAATTGCACCACATCGCCCTGCTCAGCGGGCCCACTCTTGGGTTCCAAAACCGCTGCGTCTCTCCTCAGACGGGCCAGAGCCTCCTCCACGTCCGCCTCTGTTACCTCCGCGGGAGGTGCCTCAGGCAGGGAAAGGTCCAAGGGATCGGGAAGGTTTACCCGGGGCAACACTGCAAACCTCAGGCGGAAGGTGAGGGCCTCGCCCCGGCGGAACTGGACCCCCTCCACCTTGGGGGTGGACAGAATCTCCTCGCTCACCCTGGCGAGGGCTTCCTTCGCTGCGCGTCGGACAACATAGTCCCGCAGGTCCTCCAAGAAGGCCTGTTCCCCGTAGTGCCGAAGTAGAAGATCGCGGGGGGCCTTTCCTTGGCGAAACCCGGGGACCCGCACTTCCTCGGCCACTTTCTTGAGGAACTCCTCCTCTTGGGCGCGGAGGGTGTCGGAAGAAACCTCAATGTGGACCGTGACTTCGCAGTTCGTGGACTCGGTGCGCGTGCTCGGGTTCATGATGCGCTCGATTATACCGGCCTACCCCCACAAGCCGGAGAGAAGTGCCCACCGCCAGCCCATCAACTTCAAGGCCACCGCTTCTGCCCCCTGGAACACGAGGCGAAATGCTCCCAAGAGGAGAAGGGCCACAACGATGAAGATTCCCACCTGCTCGAGGGAAAGAAGCCGCAGACGCCAGCGAACGGGGAGGAAGTACCCCAAGATCCGGGAACCGTCGAGAGGGGGAACGGGGAGGAGGTTGAAGAAACCAAGGACAAGGGAGAGGATCACCACCAACCCCAGGAAAGCAAGAACCCAGCTGTTCGTTCCCCCCAGGGCAAGGAAACCTTGCCCCACACCTGCCGCAGCCAAGGCCATGGCGAAGTTCGTCCCCGGCCCGGCCAAGGCCACCTTGAGCATCCCCCCCCAAGTGTCCCGGAAGTAGTAGGGGTTGATGGGAACAGGTTTGGCCCAGCCAAACACCACCGGAAACCCCACCAGCCGCCGGAGGACGAGCATGGTCAAAGGGACCAGGAACGACCCCACAGGGTCGAGGTGCTTCAAGGGGTTAAGGGTCAGCCGCCCGGCGTACTTGGCCGTGGGATCCCCCAGCTTCCAGGCCACGTAACCGTGGGCCACCTCATGGGGAATCACGCACACCAGGAGCGCTCCAACCGCCAGTACCCCTTCCAAGATTTGATCCAACAAGGCGGTCATGGTTCTTCCTTTCCCGACACGACGATCACGTGTTCATGAACGAGGGTCACCGTTCCTGGCGGTGCCCCTCGGGGCTTTTTCACATAACGCACTTCAGTGTAGCTCACAGGCACCTTGAGCTCACCCCGCGCCCGGGAGAACCAAGCCGCGAACTCCGCGGCCCTTCTCAGGACTTCCTCCGGCACGGGGCGGCCGCCCCTGCGGATGATCACGTGCGCCCCCGGAACGTCCCGAGCGTGGAGCCACAGGTCGTCCCGGCCCGCGCGACGCAACAGGACGTCGTTCTCCTGGGCAGAGCGACCCACCACCACCCGGAAGCCCTCGACGATCCATTCTCGTCCGGGAGGGCGCTCGCGAACCTGAGTGGGTCGTGCTTGAGGTTCTTCTTCCCAAACACCCTGGAGATAGGGAGCCAACTCCGGTTTCTCCTGCAACTGGTTGAGCTGCTGTTCCAGCTCGCTCAGCTCGGCAAGGAGCCGGCTGCGGCGCTGGGGAATGTGTTCCAGCCGCCGCCGGAGTTTACTGGCCTTGCGATAAAGCTCCTGGGCGTACGCGAGCGGCGTCTTCATGGGGTCCAGTTGAATTTTGACGGGCTGGCCATCGAACCCCTCGACCACGGCTTCCCTGGCCCGGGATGGGATCTCCTTCAACCGGGCCATGATCAAGTCCGCTAGGTTTTTGACCTCTCCCCATGCTTCGGCCTCTCGCTCCCCCGCGTTCAACGCCTCCAGGGCTCTTTTCCTGCGCTGGATGGCCTGCTTCAGGCGGTGTTCATGCTCTCCAGACCAGGCCCGATCCAGCTCTGTCTGAAGCACCCGGTCCAGGGCTTGCCAGAACGCGGGAAAGGTGGCTTGCGGAGGGCCTAGGTCAGGACGGGGAAAAAAGCTGGCTACCGGCCCTTGGGGATTGAAATAGAGGTAGCCCTGAGGTGGGCGGGCGGCCATTTCTTGGGCCCACGCGGCAAGCTCTTCTTCTGTGGGCTTGCGGCCCAACGAAGCCTGGATTGCCTTGCGGAGCTGGGGACCCACTCCTCCCCGGGGGTGGCCCTCGCCAAATTCCGCCGGCTCGTACGTCCCCCCGTAGGGGGCGAACGTTCTTCCGTCGCAGCCGAAAAAGAACACCTCCCCGGCCCGAGGACGAAAATCCACAACAACGTCGGCGGCGGGAAAACGTAAGCGCACCACGCGGTCCCAGCCCGCCTGGTCCAGGCCCAAGAGCTTCTGTCCACTCAGCGTTCGCAAGAGTTGGGCAAGGGGCGGTGGTGAAGGGGGAACCGGAGGCCGAAGCTCCGTCAGGTGAAA
>CAKZKH010000138.1 GCA_937122485.1 uncultured bacterium
TGCCCAATGTCGCGTACGGTGCGAAACAGGTCAGTCACCAACGAGGGCTGGAGCCCCAAAGAGGGTTCATCCAAGATGAGCAAACGCGGCCGGGACATGAGGGCTCGGCCCACGGCCAACATCCGTTGCTCCCCCCCGCTCAGGGTTCCTGCCCACTGCCTGCGCCGGACGCTCAGGACTGGGAAAAGACTGAACACCTCTTGGAGAGATTGCTGCACCGCACGGCGTCCGTTCGGCACAAACACGGCTCCCAGTTCCAAGTTCTGGTACACCGACAAGAAGGGAAAAAGCTCTCGTTCCTGAGGGACCACCGCAATGCCCAAACGAACGACTTGGTGAGGGCTCAAGCCCGAGATGGAGCGGCCTTGGAATTCAACTCTTCCTGATTGGGCACGGAACACCCCCATAACGAGGTTCACCAAGGTGGTCTTCCCCGCCCCGTTGGGGCCGAACATCCCTACGCACTCTTCTCCAACCTCGAGCGACACGTCCCGAAGAATGTGGGACTTGCCGAAGAAGTGGTTCAGACCTTGTACAGAGAGCATCTAAGCTCCCTCCTCTCCCAAGTAGGCGGCTATCACTTGGGGCTGTGCGCTTACTTGGTCATAGGTGCCTTGTGCAATAAGTTCTCCTGCGTTGAGGACAATCACCCAGTCCGTCACCTGGGCAATGACCCTCATCACGTGCTCGATCACACCGATGGCCAAGCCCTGGTCCCGCAAGCCCCCCACCAGGGCGACCAGATCCCGCGTCTCTTCGGGGTTCAGACCGGCCATGACTTCGTCCAGGAAAAGCACACGGGGCTGGGTGGCCAACGCTCGCCCAATCTCCAGCTTCTTCACTTCCAAAGCGGAGAGGGTCGAGACAGGGCGGTCCACAGAGCGAAGGGCCAAGAGATCAGCCACCTCTGCGGCGATGCCCCGGGCCAGCCCCAGGGATTTCCCTTGCCCGAACAGAGCTCCCACCATGATGTTCTCCCGCGCCGTGAGGTCCACAAACGGGTGAGCCAGTTGGAAGGTGCGGGCGATGCCCAACCGCGTCCGTTCATGAGGGAAGGTGTAGGTGATGTCCCGGCCATCGAGGCTGATCGTCCCGCTGTCCACGCGGTACAGGCCCGTTATTAGGTTCACAAGGGTGGTTTTTCCAGAACCGTTCGGCCCGATGATCCCTAGCACCCTCCCCGATACCACCTCGGTGCTGACTTGGTTCACCGCAACCAGACCCCCAAATCGCCTGGTCACTTGTCTCACCATCAGTTGCGTCATCCCATCTCCTCCGTTAGCTACCGTTCCCAGGCCAGAAGGAACTTGTTCACACCCGTCCTCACGATTCCCAAGACTCCCCGCGGGGCAAACAAAGTCACCACGACAATCACGGCTCCATATACCAACAAGTGCCCGTAGGGAATCTGCAACTTCAGATACTCGCTTAGGGTACCGAGAATGACAGCTCCTACAATCGACCCCTCCGTGCTGTAGATTCCCCCGAGCAGCGCCATGGCCATGGGCAGAAGAAGAAAACTCACATGGAAGGTACCTTCGGGAGCAACGAAGCCGTGAACATGAGCGTACGTGGCACCTGCCAGACCTTGAATGAAGGAAGTCACGGTGAACGCGAACAGGAGGTAGCGAAACACGTTGATTCCGCAGGATTTGGCGACCCACTCATTGTTGCGTATGGCGGTGAGTGAGAACCGGATGCGGCTCTGCTGAAACAGCTCGGACAAACCAATGGCGATGGCCGCCAGCCCAAGCACAAGCCAAAACGTGCCGCGAACCTCTCCCCTGAAAATGACCTCCGGTAACATCCGCCCAGCCGGGCCTCCTGTCACCGTTGGTATGTTGCGGGCGACAACAGGAAGAATCATGGCAATGGCCAAGCTGGTGATCGCGAAGTACATGCCGCGAAGCCCGAGAACTGCCAACCCCACGAGGAAGGCCAGCACCGCCGCTGCTACTCCTCCAGCAAGAATCGCCCACACCCGGGACAGTCCCAGGTTGAGAAAGAGCAACGCCCCAGTATACGCACCAACTCCGAACAATCCGGATACACCGAAGTTGATCTGTCCTGAGCGGAGGAGCATGTCCCAGCTGAGCGCCAACGTCAGGTAGAACAAGATGTTGATGGCCACTTGCACGGGGTACGCGCCCAACCATAACGGCACAGCCGCGGCCACGGCGATTCCGCCCACCAGGACCGCTGTGCGCTTCAGGTTCATGACAGGAGCCTCCTAATTCGATAGGACTTAGCCATGATCACGGCCACGAGGACGGCAAAGAACACCACGTCGGCCCATCCATAGGCGGCGCGGAACGACATCACAAAGGACTCCGCTACCCCTAGAGTGAGGCCGCTCCAGAAGACACCCGGGAGGTTGCCAATCCCCGCCATGGCGATCAGGCAGAACGACTTCATGGTGTACGGCGATCCGGCGTGGGGGAACACCACGTGGCGGGTCACGTACAGCCCTCCCACAGCTCCCACCAGGGCGATGGCCAACGAGAACACCACCAAATAGGTGCGGTTCACGTCGATCCCCACGAGGCTCGCCCCGCGGGGGTTTTGCCCCACGGCTGCCGCGGCTTGTCCCGTTCGTGTCCGGCGCAAGAACAAAAGAAGCCCAAGGAGAACAACTATCGCCGCCCCCGTGTAGACAAACGGAAACGCCCCGAACCGCAAGGAACCCAACGTGGCCGAAGCAAAGGAGTACCTGAGGAACGGCTTGTACGGACGGGAAGTCCACAAGAGGTTAGCAATTTCCACGCCGATCAGGGCCAGACCGTAGGTGAGAAGGAGCTGGATCAATTCCGGGGCCTTTAGCACCCGGCGGACCGTGGCGCTGAACGTGACGGCCCCCAACATCGCAAACGCTGCAAGGGCAGGGATCATGGCCAGAATGGGGTCGAACTTGAGGTGATACCATAGCCAGAAGGCGAAGTACGCTCCCAACATGAGGAACTCACCGTGGGCCAAGTTGATGATCCCCACAATGCCCAGGATAAGGGCCATGGGAAGGGCGATCAGGGCGTACAGTCCGCCTCGCTGGACCCCCTCAACAAGGGCCAAGGGCTTCCACCAAGCGAGGAGGCCCGCAACAACAACCAACAAAGCCCAGGCCAGGGCTTTGCGTGTGCGCTGGGTCCAGGCAATCCTCATGTGTTCCTTTCCC
>CAKZKH010000139.1 GCA_937122485.1 uncultured bacterium
CTTGTCCGTCACCAAAGCCGGGCATGGGCAGCGGGCGGACACTTCTGCCGCGTTGTTTTCCTCGTTGCACTCGCAGATCTCCTCGGCCTCGTCGACGACGAGGCGGAACGTGTGGACGACACCGCACTTGATGGGTGGGGTCACGTAGCTGAGGGGGCCGACTTCGTTGACGGCGAGGCCGGGCAGGGTGAGGGTGTGGAAGAGCTGCCCATCCACGTGGATCCGCAACGTGGTCTCCGGTGATACCTCCGTGCCCCGGTTCCGCACGCTTGCCGTGACGGTGAAGCTCCCGTCGCCCCGGCACTGGACGACGAGGTCCGTGATCGTGAGGTCGGGGTCCACCACGGTGAACGACGCGCCCCGCTCGTTGTTCGCGGCAGTGCACTCGCACACCCCATGGTCGGGGTCCACGGTGGCGGCGATCGTGTACCAGCCACAGGGGAGGACCTCGTTCAACGGCACGAGGATCTCGACGGACTTCCCAGGGAGGAGCTCAGGCAACGGAGCCTGGCCTGTGGCATCCCCCGAGATGCGAACCGGGACGCCCGCGCCCACAGGCCCGCACCCCAGGTTCTGCACGGTGATCGTGACCGTTCCCCGCTCGCAGGCGTTGGGGACGGTCGGCACGACCGCAACGACGGCCAGGTCCGGGATGTCCACCGTGAACGGGACGCAGCGGGTGTTGTTCGCCCCATCGCACTCGCAGATCGTGCCGCTGTGGTCGGCCTCGATGAGAAGGGACAGGGCGCAGCCGACGCTCGCTGTGCACGCGTTCAGGGTAATCAGCCTCGAGAGGCTGAACGATTGCTCCCCTCCGCCCGAAGGGAGGCTCACGCCGGTGAACGTCTCCGTCCACTGGTGGAGGACCGTCCCCGTGCACCCGGCCCGGTCGTACAGCGTGAACCGCACCGGAACGTTCGCCGTGAGGGCGCTCCCGCACCCGATGTTCCCCAGGGTCACGTTCCCGGAGATCCGCACCTGGCCGTCGGTTGCGCAGGTCAGCGTCAGGGAGTCCGAGGCCACCACGAGGTCGGGGATGTTCACGGGCACGTCCGCGCACGCGCTGCTGTTGGTGCCGTCGCACTCACAGATCGTGTTCGTGTGATCCAGCTCGACCCGCAAGGAAAGGGCGCAGTTTACGGCGGTGGTGCAGGCGTTGAGGGAGATCACCCGGCTAGCAAT
>CAKZKH010000140.1 GCA_937122485.1 uncultured bacterium
GACCCCCGCAAGTACCCCGCTGGTCTCAAGAGAATCCTCCAAAAGGCGAAGATCCCTTACGTCCTTCACCTTTCAGCACTGGCGGAAGAAAACGCTTACGGCGCAAGCGGCGCAGAGCCCGAGGTTTACCGCGTGATCGCCGAGGACGCCAAAGCGGAAGGGGCCGTAGGAGTGTGGCACGATTGGTTGAGGACTTGGCAACACATCACCCCCAAGCTCCGCAAGGACCCCTGGGCCGCGGAACGTTGGTTTTGTGGGATGGCCCAGGCCTTTGCTGAACAGGGGCTTCCCGTGGTGTTGTGCATGCAGACAATGGGGATGGTGCTGGCTTCCACGCAGGAGCTCAACGTGGTGGCCTCGCGCTCACACACGGACTTCCTGTTTGCGCAACAAGGGGCACTGAAGAAGGCGGCAAGAAAAGACCCGGGGTTTCTGCGTGAGGCCATTCGCCCGCACAGGTTGTGGGCCCAGAACCTCCTCATGGGCGCCGTACTGTGGACCCTGGGTCTCCGGCCTTTCCACGACCTTTTTTTGACCCGCCGGCACCCAGGGTTTGGGGGCGAACACCCGGCGGAGGACGCCCTACTTCGGGCCCTATCCTGCGGGCCAGTGGGGTTTGGCGACAAGCTCGGCCTGGCCGATCCCGGTCTTTTGGGCAGACTCCTCCTGGGCGATGGCCGGCTGGCTCAACCCGATCACCCGCCCATCCCCGATCCCAAGACCCTGGGCCAGGACGTTCAACTCTTTTGGACCCACCGCCTGGCTGGCCACACAAGGTGGCTTTACCTCCTGGCCCTCAACACCGGCGACGCGGAGGTTTGGGTCCCCTTCGATCCACCGTACCCGGGGGATTGGCTCGTCTGGGACATCCTTGACCGCAAAGTCGCCCCGTCGGATCGGGCCTTGGTTCCCGGCCAAGGATTGCGAGCCTTTCTTCTTGCGCCTCGTCGGGGCGGTGTGGCTCCTGTGGGCTTTCGCGACCTGTTCGTTCCTGCGCCGGCTCGAGGGCTGCTCTTTGCCCACGGTGAAAGAAACTGGGAGCTCGAGCTCGGGGGGGTAGTGGACCCGCTTTTGTTTGTGGGCAGAATCGGTAGGGTGCGTGGATTGGATGGGCAAAAGGTGGAAGTCGTCCGCCGCGGCGACGTGGCCCTCTGCCGGGTAGGCAGACCGGGCCGGATCGTGGTCGAACGGAGGTAGACCATGAGGAGACTCCTTGTGATGCTGACTTTGTGTGTGGGAAGTCTGGCGGCGCTAGCCCAGAAGGGCCCGGTCAATTTGGCCCTTGTGTGGCATCAACATCAACCCCTGTACTGGAACCGCCTGACCCAGGAGTACGAGCTTCCTTGGGTGCGGGTGCACGCCGTTCAGGAGTACCTCGATTCCCCCCTCATCCTCCTTGAGTACCCCAAAATCAAAGTGACCTATAACCTGCAGCCCAGCCTGCTCTGGCAGACCCTGGATTACGCGGACATCACCCCCCAGGAACGGTCCAAGGGCGGACTGTATGAGTACATCGGTGCAGTGGACAACCACCTCCATTGGACTTGGAAGCTGGCCACCGACCCCAAGAACCTGAGTCCGGAGGACCGGGCGCGAGCCCAGGAGCAGTTCTTTTGGATCAACCCCTACATGCTCCGCCCCGGCGGCAAGTACTACGATCCTTACTACGCTTTCCTCAACGCCATCAAGGGCACCCGTAGCCTCACCGACCAAGAGCTCCTCGATGCCGCTGGCCTCTTCCTCCTTTGGCAAATCTCCCCGGAACTCCACGAGCGGCTGGGGGTGATCCACCTCCGCGCGAAGAAGGGGTTCACGAAGGACGACATCGTGCTACTCATCCGGGCCCAGCACCAGGCCATCACCGAGGTGGTGGACGCCTATCGGGCGATCCTTGCCCAGGGCGCGGAGCTCATCACAAGCCCGTTCTATCACCCCATTCTCCCACTTCTTGTGGAGCGGGGGTGGACCGAGGACGTTGTGGCTCACCTCGAACTTGGGCAGAAGCAACACGAGCGGCTGTTTGGGGAGCGGGCGGTGGGCGTTTGGCCCCCTGAGCAGGCCGTCTCCACCGAGGCCGTGCGGGTTTTGGCTGAAGCCGGCTTTACCTGGACCGTGGCCGACGAGTGGACCTTGGGTGGGGCGTTGGGCCGCAGCCCCAGCCGGGCCGAGCTCACCCAAGCCTGGAGGGTTGGAGACATTGCCGTCTTCTTCCGCGACCACAACATCTCCGACAAGATCGCTTTTTCCTACGGCAACAAGCCCACAAGCGAGGCCGTGGCCGACTTCATGGAGGAAATCCGCCGCTATTGGACCGCTTTGCCCAACCCCGAGCAGCACGTGGTTGTGGTGGCCCTGGACGGTGAGAACTGGATGTTCATGGCTGGCTATCCCGACAATGGCCGGGAGTTCCTGCGCGCCCTGTACCAGGCCCTGTCCGCGGCCGACTGGGTCCGCACGGTGACGCCCAAAGAATACCTGGCCCGCTGGGGTGCCCGCGGGGAGCTTCGGCAAATTCCCAAGAGCTCCTGGGGCGGGGATCTCTCCACCTGGACCGGCGAGCCGGAGGAGGACGAGGCCTGGGAACGGCTCGCAGCGGCAAGGAAGGCGGTGTTCGCCCGCGATCCTAACCCCAAGGCCCTCGAAGCCCTGTACGCCGCGGAGGGTTCGGACTGGTTCTGGTGGTACGGCACCGACCAGGACTCCGGAACCGACGACCTGTTCGACTGGTTGATGAAAGCCCACCTTGTCGGGGCCTACCGCGCCGCGGGCTACCAAGAAGAGGAAATCCCGGTGGTCCTCTCCCTGCGCTTGATCCTTCCCTCCTTCGCCAACCTGGGGGAGACCAAGGTGACATTGGACGGGGAGGCCAAAGCGGCGGAGTGGGCGGAAGGAGTAACGTTCTCGGGCACCGGGCTCGTGGCCGAGGCCACGGTGGGCTACAGCGAAACCTCGTTGTACGTCCTTGTGCGCCTCACGGAGCCCGCCCGTAGGTGGATTGGGCAGGAGGCGTTTTTGACCCTCTACGCCTCCGGGGCCCCGGGCATGCCGGCCAACGTGGCCACCCGCCACAGCAATCGGCCGTTGGGCTTTGCCTTGGCTTCGGCCGTGGAGCTGGCGCTAGGTAAGGTGCGGGCGGACGGGAGCGGATACGTGTTTCGCTATGCCGCCGACGGGAAGGGCAGTTGGCGCCTGGCCTCGCCGGTCCGGACCCTCACCATGCGCAAGGCCGCCGTGGGCGAGGTCATCGAGTTCCAAGTGCCCTTCGAGGAGCTTGGGGTGGAGCCTGGGCAGTCGTTCACCTTGGCGATCGCCCTGGAGAGGGCTGGAGAGCACCTGGGGCAAGCTCCGGCGGAGCGGCCGGTCCATGCCCGCATCCCCACCCTGATCCGCGGGGTGGAGAAGTGGGCTGTGGACGACCCTCGTGGGGACGACTATGGGCCCGGCACCTACGTGTACCCTTTGAACAAGGTGTTTGCCGAACCCGGTCTGTTTGATCTTCTGCGCTACGCGGTCTACGACGCCGGCGATGCCTGGCAGTTGGCCTTCGACTTCCCCACCCTTCCCAACCCCTGGAACGGGCCGCACGGGTTCTCTCATCCCATCGTATTCGTGTACTTTGATGTCGCGCCGGGGGGGAGGACCGAGAGCCACGAGGAGGCCAAGGCCGCCCAGGTTTCGTTTGACCCCAACCACCCTTGGGACTACGTGGTCAAGGTGGCGGGCTGGCCGGGCTACGGCCGGCACCTCTGGACCGCCGGGGGCGAAGGGCCCTATCTCATCGAGGTCGCCTCCGATCCCAAGCGGGGAAGGATCATCGTGACCATCCCCAAGAGCCTGATCCCCGAAATCCGCGGGTTCCACTACGTGCTCGCGGGCTCCCAGGACGGGTACGGTCCGAACCACATCCGGCCGATTGGGAGGGCGCCTGGGGAGTGGACCGGAGGCGGCTGTCCTGACCCCTTGTGGGCTCCGCAGATCTACGACTGCCTTGTCCCCAGGGGAGTTGAGCAAGAGGAGCTCTTGGCGGGTTACGACCCCGCGGGCAAGCGGTACGTCGTCCTAGTTCCCGTGGAAGTGCGGTGGTGATAACTCTGGGCCCGGGGGACTTCTGTTCCCCGGGCCCAGGGAAAGCTCCAAGCCGGGCGCAGTCTTGCCCAGGAGGCAACTCTCCTGAGCCTTCGGTTCGGGGTTGCCTCCAGGGACGATGCTTGCCGCCCCTCGATGAGATGGCGGTCAACCCGGGGGGGTCGAGGGGTACCTCCGAAAATGGAGGGGCGATGGGGGAAAACAGGGTCAGTTGAAACCACGGTTCGGTACGTTTTCTTTCTGCCACTCCACCCGAGCAGACTTCCCCTTGGTCAGCCCTCGGACCTGGGGAGAGACGATCCATACAGCGGAGGTACCAAAGTCCGATTGTCTGGTGTCGCTGGGAGGTGATTGATGGTGTTCGGCAGAATCTCGTGGGCGCTCGTGGTGTTGGCGACAGGATTGGGGTCGTTAGGCGCGGAAGTGGGGAGAATCCTGTTTTGAGCTGATCCCGTTCAAAGCCCTGTCTTCCAAGCGCTAGGACTGGGCTGTGCCCAAGCTACTGGGACTCCTGTGGTGGTCGCACCAGTCGGCTTTGGGGACATTCGGGGTCAGTTCACCACGGCCGCTCCCACAGGGGCGGGTCCGGACATCATCATCGGGGCCCACGACTGGGTAGGGGAGTTGGCGGCCAACGGGCTTCTGGCCCCCATCGACCTTCCCG
>CAKZKH010000141.1 GCA_937122485.1 uncultured bacterium
GGGTCGGCCGAAGGGCCGGGGAAAAGCCCCCGGGTGAGGGCCCGAATGTACAAGGTGCTTCCTCCCACCACGACCGCCCTTTTGCCTCGGGCGTGGATTTCCCCCACCAGGCGCTCGCAGTCAGTCCGGAACTGAGCGGCGTCGTAGTGGTCTGGTAGGCTGAGAAAGCCCACCAGGTGATGGGGGACGCGGCGAAGGGTTTGGGGAGAAGGGCGGTCCGTTCCAATCACCAGTTCTCGGAACAGGACACGGGCATCGGCGGAGATGATCTCGGCCTCCAGGCGCTCTCCCACCTCCACCGCCACGGCGCTTTTCCCTGCGGCCGTGGGCCCAAGGAGGAGGAGAACGCTCATTCCTCCTCGGCCAAAAGAAGGGAACGCAAGTACCAAAGAGTTCGGTGCCGACCTGGGTACTTGAGCTTCTCCAGGGCCTTGAGCTCCAGTTGGCGGACCCGCTCGCGGGTGATGTCGAACTGGTTGGCCACGTCCTTGAGGGTGCGGGGGTGATCGTCGAGCAGCCCGTAGCGCAGCTCCAGGATCTCCCGTTCGCGGGGGTCCAGTTCGGTGAGGGCCTGGCGCAGCTCTTCCTTGAGGCGGGCGCGCAGCGCTTCCCGGGCCGGGGAGGGTGCGTCCTCATCGGCGAGGAAGTCCCCGAGCGTTTCGTCCTCGTCCTCGGAGAGGGGGCGCTCCAGGGAGGTGGTGTACGCGGCGGCCCGTTCAATCTTCTTGACCCGGTCCACGGTGATCCCCAGCATGTCGGCCAGTTCTTCGTAGGTGGGGGCTGTGCCGTGGGCTTGAATGAACTCCTGTCTCAGGCGTTTGAGTTCCTGCACAGCCTCCATGGTGTGGACGGGGACGCGAATGGTGCGGGCTTGGTCGGCGATGGCCCGGGTGATGGCCTGACGAATCCACCAGGTGGCGTAGGTGGAAAACTTGTAGCCTTTGCGCCAATCGAACTTCTCCACCGCCCGCATGAGCCCCATGTTCCCCTCTTGGATGAGGTCCAGAAAGGACAGACCCCGGTGCATGTACCGCTTGGCGATGGACACCACCAAGCGGAGGTTGGCCAGGGCGAGGTGGTCGCGGGCCGCTTCCCCGTCCTTGATGATGAGCTCCAGCTGGGCCCGTCGCTCGGGGGAAACGTTGCCGCAGGCCAGCTCTTCCAACGCCTTGTTTCCCGCTTCGATTCGCTGGGCCAGCCGCACCTCCCCCTCCTTGTCGAGAAGATCGATGCGGCTGATCTCGCGGAGATAGGTGTGGACAGGGTCTTTGCCCCTCTCCTCGGGCTCATCTTCGGGTTCGGCCTCGGCCAGCTCCACCAACAGGGGAAGGTAATCGGCGATCTCCTCCTCCACAGACTCCGGGTTGGACGGGGTTCGCTCTGGTTGGGGTCCCACTTCCAAGTCGTCGGCCATCCTCACCTCCTTCGGCCCAGCGCGGCCCGTTCCCGGCACAAGGCCTGCAATTCCTCGTTGAGTTTGTGAACTTCTTCGCTCCGACCTTCCCGTTCCGCCTCTTGGAGCCTCTTTTTCACACTGTGGATCCGCACATCCAATTTGCGTCGGTAGACAAACTTGCAGATGGCATCGGCCATGGCTTTGGTCTCGTCGCTGAAGGCGATGTCCACAAGGGCCAGCCGGGCAAGGGCCGCGCCCGCTGCGGGCTCCAGTCCGGCTGCAAGTTCCCCTACCGTTGGGGGGTGACCCTGGCGCCAACCCTGGAGCCAATTTCGCACAATGGGCCGATACTCCGGGCGAAAGGCTTCCGGGTCAAGGTCCCCCAGCACCTCCGGAGGGAGTTTCCCTTCCACCAGGAACCGGACAAACAGGTCCTCGGTTTGCACCCGGTCGTCCGTTTGGGGGACGGCCACCAGGCGGCCCCGCCCCTCGAGGACCCGGCTGACCTCCTGTTCAGGAAGCATCAGGGTTTCTGCCAAGGCCCGAAGGAGCTCCTGCTTCAGGGCGGGCAGACCCACCTCACTCCAATAGGCCTGGATCTCCATGAGGGCTTGATCCTTGCCCTCCACGGTGGTTATGTCATGCCGGGAGGCGAGGGCCTCGGCCAAGAACAAGTGAAACGGCCGTGTTTGGGCCAGGATTTCCTGGGCAACGGAGGCGCCCTGGGAGCGCACCAAGGAGTCGGGGTCCTCCCCCGGAGGGAGGACGGCCACCTTGACCCGAAGATGAGCTGCCCCCAAGAGGAGGAGGCCGCGGAGGGTGGAGGCTTCCCCGGCCGCGTCCCGGTCGTAGGCGATCACCACCTCTTCTGTGAATCGGGCCAGCAGGCCCACCTGGTCTTTGGTGAGGGCTGTGCCCATGGAGCCCACCGCCTCCTCGACGCCGGCCCGGTGGAGGCTGATCACGTCCGTGTAGCCCTCCACCAGCACGGCGCGCTTCCTGGTTCGCAAGGCCTCCTTGGCCCGATCCAACCCGTACAACACCGACCCTTTGGTGAACAGCGGGGTGTTGGGGGTGTTGAGGTATTTGGGCTCCCCGTTCAGGCTGCGGCCAGCGAACGCCACAGGACGACCCTGCTCATCGGCAATCGTGAACATCACCCGGTCCCGGAAACGGTCGTAGTAGCCCCGCTCTCCTTGAACCACCAGGCCCAACTGGTGGAGGAGGTCCGGGCCCCACCGGCCCAAGGCTCGGAGGAGGGCATCCCAGCTGTTGGGGGCGTAGCCCAGCCCGTAGGTGTCCCAGGCCTCCTCGTCCAGGCCCCGGCTGCGCAGGAAATCGCGGGCGTTCTTCGCTTCCGGGCTGCGCAGCTCCCGGGCAAAAAACCTCTGAGCTTCAGCGTTGACCTCGAACAGGCGGCCCTTGGCCCCACCTCCCCGTCGGGATGGCTCCAACCCCAGCTCTTGGCCGAGCCGTTCCAGGGCTTCCGGGAACGACAGTTTCTCCATGCGCATGAGGAAACCGATCCCATCGCCCCCGGCTTGACAGCCAAAGCAGTACCACATCCCCTTCTCCGGGGACACCACCAGGGACGGATTCTTGTCCGGGTGAAACGGGCAGCGGCCTTTGAAGTTCTTCCCTGCCGGCCTGAGGGTCATGTACCGGCCGATGAGGTCCACGATGTTGAGGCGCGCGCGGATCTCCTCGAGGTCATAGCCGGCCATGGATCATCTCCTGCAAGTACGGATTGCGCAGGCGTTCCCGGCCCAAGGTGGTCACGGGACCGTGTCCGGTGAGGATCTTCCACTCATCCCCCAAGCCGAGGAGCCGCTCCAACGACTTCTTGAGGGCTTCCCAGGAGCCCCCGGGCAGATCCGATCTCCCCACCGAACGGGCAAACAGCACATCCCCCACCACGGCCACTTGGCCCCTCTCCCAGAGGTACGCCACCGAACCCGGGGAATGGCCGGGCAGGTGCCAAACCACCAGTTCCTCGCCTCCGAGGGGAAGGCGATCCCCGTCGCGAAGGGGCTGGTGGAGCGGGGGAGGTTTGCGGCCCAGGGCCCAGAAGGTGGCCGCCTCGTCGGGGTGGTAGGCGATGGGGGCCCCGGTGCGGGCGTGCACGATCTCTGCCCCGTCCGCGTGGTCGAAGTGACCGTGGGTGAGGAGGATGTACCGCAGGGTGAGGCCCTGAACGGCGGCGGCGAGCTCAGGGCTGGGGTCGCCGGGGTCAATCACCGCGGCTTCCGAACCGGACACGACGACGTAGGCGTTCGTGCGAAGCGGGCCCACCACCACGCGGCGGAACTCCATTAGGCTCTGCCTTCCCTGGCCTGAGCGCAGGCCACAGCCCCCACCTCCCCGAAGCCCCCTTCCCGGAGGGCTCGGGCGGCCTCATGGACCGTGGCCCCGGTGGTGATGACGTCGTCCACCACCAGGACCCTTTCCCCGCGGCCGCCGGTCCGGGCTTGGAACAGCCCGTGCATGGCCTTCTCCCGCTCCGGACGGGGTCGGCCCACCTGGGGGGGACTGGGGCGCACCTTGCGCAGCAAGGGGCGGAAGGTCCAGCCGCGCCGGCGGGCCAATTCGCGGGCCAACAGCTCCGCGGGATGGTAGCCTCGCCCTCTCAGTCGCCGGGGATCGGGAGGAATGCAGGTCACCACCACCGGCTCTTCAAGGGGAAGCTGGGCGAGCAGGCCCCCCAACACGGGCGCCAACGCCCTCTCCCCCTCGTACTTGAGGGCCAGGATTAAGGTGCGCAGCCCACCCTCGTACGGGCCCCAAGTGCGAGCCCAAGCATAGGGCCGGGCTTCCACCGCACACGTTGGGCACAGATCCAGTCCCTCGCCAATCCCCACACCGCACACTTGGCACACCACCCCACCCCAGCGCGGCAGCTCCTCCGCGCAAGCTCCACACAAGGGCTCCAACCCCTTCACCGGCCCTCCGCACAACACACACTCCGGCCGGAACAGGAGGGCCACAGGCCCGGCCAGAGCTACGGAAAGTCTAGCTCGCAATGAACGAAGCCACATCCGCCAACCGTGCGGCGTAGCCCCATTCGTTGTCGTAGAAAGCCAAAATCTTGACCACGTCCCGGGCCTTGCTCAGCACCATGGTGTAGGCCGCCGCCACCACGCAGCTGTGATCGCGCCCGATCACGTCCGCGGAGACGATGGGGTCCTCCTCCACCTCCAAGACTTCCCCCAACGGCCCCCGAGCCGCCTCCCGGAACGCGTTGTTGACAGCCTCTACCGCGTCCTCGATCTTGGCCCCGGGCACGGGCTTGTTGAGCTTGACCGTGAGGTCGGACACCGAGCCGCAGGCCACGGGCACGCGCATGGCGATCCCGTCGATCCGTCCCTCGAGTTCGGGGAAGATGGCGGGGAGCGACCGGGCTGCTCCGGTGGAGGTGGGGATGATGTTCGTGGCTGCAGCGCGGGCCCGGGCAAGGTCGGAGTGGGCGGCATCCACCAGCCGCTGGTCGGCCGTGTACCCGTGCACCGTGGTCAGAAACGCGTGGTCAACGCCAAACGTCTCGTGCAGTACCTTGACCGCCGGGCCCAGGGAGTTGGTCGTGCAGGAGGCGGCGGAGACAATGTCGGGCTTGCCCCGTTGGACGTACTGGTGTTCGTTGACCCTCCAAAGAACCTGGAGAATGCCGTCCTTTGTCTCCCCCTCTCCCCGCGGAGGGGCGGTGATGAGCACCTTCTTGGCCCCTGCGGCCAGGTGAGGAGCAGCCTTCTCTTCATCCCGGAACACGCCCGTGGCTTCCACCACCACGTCCACCCCCAACGCCTTCCAGGGGAGCTTGGCGGGCTCGGCCTCTGCGAACAGGGGGATGGTTTTGGCCCCTACCTTGAGCTTGTCTCCGTCCAGGGCCACAGGGTGATTGAACTTGCCGTACACCGAGTCCCAGCGCAGAAGGTGGGCAGCCCAAGTGCCATCCACTCCAGATTTCTTGCCCTTGAGGGCCAGGTCGTTGATGGCCACGATCTCGATCTTGGGGTTGTCCAGGGCGATGCGGGTGAATACACGACCGATGCGTCCAAATCCGTTCACAGCTACGCGAACCATACGTCCCCCTTACCTGCAAAGGTTGAGGAAGTACTCGTGGACCCGGGTGTCGCCGGTGAGCTCGGGGTGGAAGCTGGCTCCCAGCACCCGACCCTGCCGCACCCACACCGGGATTCCTTCCCAACGGGCCAACACCTGCACCTGGCTTCCCACCCGCCGCACCAGGGGGGCGCGGATGAACACGACAGCGATGTCTCCCAAACTGTTGGCGTTCACCAAGGCCTCGAAGGAGTCCACCTGGCGGCCGGTGGCGTTGCGCTCCACTGCGATGTCCAGCACCCCAAAGTACCGCTCCGGCCAGTTGGTGATTTCCTTGGCCAACAGGATCATGCCCGCACAGGTGCCCAAGGCAGGCAGGCCGTCGCGGAGGGCCTGGGCCAAGGGCCCGACCAGCCCATTTTGGCTCATGATCCGCCACATGGCCGTGGACTCCCCCCCGGGAAACACCAGGCCCTTAATGTTTTCCAAGTCCACGGGCTTGAGCACAGGGCGGGTCTGCACGCCCAGTTTGTGGAGCACCCCGAGGTGCTCGCGGACGTCCCCCTGGACGGCCAAAACACCAAGGGTCATCGGTGTTGCATAAGCTCGCGCTCGGGGATGGCCTCGATGGGGAGGCCGGGCATGGCCTCCCCCAAGTTCTCCGAGACCTTGGCCAGAAGCTCCGGGTCGTCGTAGTGCGTGCACGCCAAAACGATGGCCCGGGCCCGCTTCTCCGGATCGGCGCTCTTGAAGATCCCCGATCCCACAAAAACCCCGTCGGCCCCGAGCATGCGCATCAGCGCTGCATCGGCGGGTGTGGCAAGGCCCCCCGCGGCGAAGTTCACCACGGGCAGCCGTCCCAGCTCCTGGATCATCTCCAGGACTTCCACAGGGGCCCCCAGCTCCTTGGCGGAGGTCACCAGTTCGGCCCGGGACATGCCCTTCAGTCGGCGGATTTGGTCGTTGAGGAGGCGCATGTGGCGCACGGCCTCCACCACGTTGCCCGTGCCGGCTTCCCCTTTGGTGCGAATCATGGCCGCCCCTTCGGCGATGCGTCGGGCTGCCTCTCCCAAATCTCGGCATCCGCACACAAACGGCACCTTGAACGCCCACTTGTCCACGTGATGGAAGGGGTCGGCGGGAGTAAGCACCTCGGACTCATCCACGAAGTCCACCCCCAAAGCTTCCAGGATCTTGGCTTCCGCGGTGTGCCCGATGCGGCACTTGGCCATCACCGGGATGGACACCGCGTCCATGATCTCCTTGATCTTTGTGGGATCGGCCATCCGGGCCACGCCCCCTTGGGCCCGGATGTCCGCGGGCACGCGCTCCAGGGCCATGACCGCCACGGCTCCCGCTTGCTCGGCGATCTTGGCCTGCTCCGCGGTGGTGACGTCCATGATCACCCCGCCCTTGAACATCTCGGCAAATCCCGTCTTCACGCGATATGTACCCTTCTCCATGATCTCACCTCGCTGGGCGATGCTGGGGTCCGGCTGAAGAACCGTTTGTTGCGCTCTGGAGCCGGCGGGAGGAATCGAACCCCCGACCCGCCGCTTACGAAGCGGCTGCTCTGCCGTCTGAGCTACGCCGGCCGCGAACGAACTGATGTTAGCTTCCCTTGCAAGTCCTGCAACCGTCCCCCGGGGAGGGCGGGAGATCCAAGCCCACCAAGTCCGGCCGGTTGCGCAGCGTCTTGCGCCACGCTTCTTTCTCCCGAAACCTCCGGATCCTTGGGTGATCCCCTGTGAGGAGGACTTCAGGCACGGCAAGCCCGCGGAACGTGCGGGGCCGGGTGTACTGGGGGAACCCCAAGATCGGTCCTTGATAGAAGGAGTCGGTGGCCACCGAGGCATACCGCCCAACGACCCCGGGCACCATCCGGGCCGTGACCTCCACCACCACCGCCGCGGCCAGCTCCCCTCCGGCCAGGACGAAATCGCCGATGGAAAGCTCTAAGTGGCACATTTGGGCGACCCGCTCGTCCACTCCCTCATAACGGCCGCACAGCAGGGTCAGGGCTGGCCGGCGAGCGAGGTCCCGTGCCACCTTCTGGGTGAACAGCGCCCCTTGGGGGGAGAGCAGGACGGTGAACGGAGGAAACCCTGTCTCTTGGGTCACCGCCTCCATGGCCCGCACGAAAGGTTCGGGGCGCATGACCATGCCCGCTCCCCCACCAAACGGGCGGTCGTCCACCAACCCCCGCAGGTCCGGGGAGAACAGCCGCAGGTCATGGAGCCGGATATCGATCAGGCCCTTCTCCTGAGCAGCCTGGAGGATGCCCTGGGAGAAGAACGGCCGGAGCATGTCCGGGTACAAGGTGACGACATCGAACCTCATCGCCAGTCCACCACCACGGCCAGGCCAGCCTTACGCGCCACGCCTTCGATAACCACGGCGATGGCCTCCTGGTCCCGTTCGGACAAGGCCAGGTGGCGGGGAGCGCGCAAGAACAGAAAGTCAACAGCTCCAGCGCGGACGTGTTCGATCAGCCGGTCGGGATCCGAGGCGCCCAGGGAGTGGAGGAGAAACCGGGCCAGGCTATGGGGCAGGGGGGGCGTCGGGCTGGCCATGCCGAGCCTCGTGGTAGAGGCGCAGGACCCCAGTCTGGGCGAGGACCCGCCGGGCCGCTGGGGAGGGCTGAGCTCCCTTGCGCAGCCAAGCCAGGGCCGCCTCCACGTCCAGGGTCACGGCCCCGGGCTCGGTCAAGGGGTTGTAGTGCCCCAGCTCGGCGATGGTGGACCCGTCGCGGGACTCCCGCTCATCGGCCACCACAATCCGGTAGCTGGGTTGGTTCTTCTTCCCCACGCGCTTCAGTCTGATCTTGACGGCCATTTGATCACCTCGTTGCCGGTCCCCACCCCGGGGAACCTCGGCGCTTGCCCATCTCCTTCACCAGCCGGCGGGCTTGCTCATACTGGGAAAGGAGCTGATTGACTTCCTGCACCCGGGTGCCTGAGCCCCGGGCAATCCGCCGCTTGCGGCTGGCCCCGATTATATGAGGGTGCAACCGTTCTTCAACCGTCATCGATTGGATGATGGCCCGCGTCCTCTTCACTTCCTCCTCCAGGTCGGGCTGGGCGGCCACCTTTCCCAGCCCGGGAATGCGGGCCAGCAAGTCCCCCAGCGGCCCGGTCTTCGTCATGGCCTCGATTTGCTTGAGGAAGTCCTCCAGCGTGAAGTCCCCGTGGCGGAGGCGGGCGGCCCGGGATTCTAAATCCTCCTCTTGTACTTCGGCGAGCTTCTCCGCCAGCCCGGCCAAGTCCCCCAGGCCCAGGATCCGGTCGGCCATTCGCTGGGGATGAAAAGGCTCAAGGTCTTCGGGTTTTTCCCCGGTCCCGGCAAACAGGACAGGGAGCCCCAGCCTTCGGGGCAGGGAAAGGGCTGCTCCCCCGCGGGCATCCCCATCCAACTTGGTGAGGATCAGGCCAGTCACTCCACAGCCGGCGAACGCCTGGCCCATCCCCAGGGCCTCCTGGCCCACCATCGCGTCCAGCACCAGCAGGACATCGCCTGCCTTGGTGGTCTGGATCAGCTCTGGGAGGAAGTCGGCGGGGGACTCCCCAGGTGGGCTTCCGGGCGTGTCCACGATGAGGACATCCCACAGTTCGCGGGCCGCCCGCTGGGCGAGGGTCGTCAGGTCCCGCACGGGGTCGGAAGTGGCCGGAGCGAAAGGAAGTCCCAGCTTCTTGGCCAGCAGAGCCAGCTGTTCCTCGGCGGCCGGCCGGAAAGGGTCGGCGCAGATCAGGGCCGGCTTCCGCCCCTTGCGGACCAGGTGCCGAGCGAGCTTCCCCGCGGTGGTGGTCTTCCCCGATCCTGCAGGGCCGACCAGCACCAAGACGGCCGGTTTTCCCGAGAGTTTGAGCTTGGTGGCCTCACCCCCCATGGCCTGGGTCATCTCCTGGCGGACAAGGGCCAGAAGCTGCTGGGCGGGCGTCAAAGACTGCACGATCTTCTGGGCTCGGGCTTGCTCTTCCACCTTGGCCAGGAGGTCGCGAACCACTTGGTAGTGGACGTCGGCGGCCAGCAGGGCCTGGCGGATCTCCCTCAGACCGGCTTGGATCTCGGCCTCGGTGAGGGTCCCCTTGCCCCGCAGGCGGGCGAACACCTGCCCCAACTTGTCGGTGAGGGACTCAAACACGGCGGGAGTCTACGGGCCCCGCGGGCCCGCTCAAGGCCCAGGGAAGGCCCACTATAATCGCCTTCGAGGTGATAGCTGCGTGAGGATCGAGTCGCAAGGACTTCTGCTTCTTGTTCTCTTGATCCTCTCGGCTTTTTTCTCCGCTGCGGAGACGGCGTTGACCTCGGTGTCCGAGCTGCGTCTGCGGTACCTGCACAAGCGAGCGGCCTCGGCCAAGCGGTCCCGGGCCTTGGAGCACCTGCTCAAAGAGCCCAACGACTTCCTGACCTGCCTGGTCATCTTCAACAACCTGGTCAACGTGGGGGCGTCCAGCTTGGCCACCCTGATGTTCCTCCGGGTGTTGCCTGGGGACTTGCCCGACTTCGCCTATGGACTCATTAGCACGTTTGTGCTCACGGTGTTTTTGTTGGTGATCGGGGAGATCACCCCCAAGAACCTGGCCCGCAACCGCCCCGAAGCGATCACCTTGGCGGTTGTAGTGCCGGTATGGTCCCTCACCCGCACCACCTTGCCCGCCGTGCGGCTGTTTCGCAAGCTGGCGGCCAAGCTCGTCAGCCCGCTGGGGGTGGAGTTCTTTGCCCGGGAACGAACCCCTCTCACCCGCGATCAGTTCGTGGCCTTCATCGAGGCGGGGGAGGAGCGGGGCCTCCTCACCCGTGAGCATGGGGACATGATGCGTCGCATCCTTCTTCTCAGCGAGATCACGGCCGAAGACATCATGGTGCCCCGCACCGAGGTGCGGGCGGTGGAAGTGAACACGCCCTTGGCGGAAGCGGTGAGGTTCGTGTTGGCCGACGGCCACTCCCGGTACCCGGTGTTCGAAACGACGCCGGACAACGTGGTGGGCCTTCTCCACGCCAAGGACCTCATCCCCTACGGGGAGTGTCGGGTTGAGGTGGCGTTGAAGAGCTTGGTGCGTCCTGTGTCGTTTGTGCCCAAGACAAAGCCCATCGGGGCCCTCCTCCGGGAGTTCCAGGCCGAACGGGCCCACATGGCGGTGGTGGTGGACGAGTACGGGGGCATGGCGGGGATCGTCACCCTGGAGGACATCCTGGAAGAGATTGTGGGGGAGATCGAAGACGAATACGATCGGCGGCGGCCCAGGCCGCTTGTCCGCAGAATCGCCGCCAACGAGGCGTTGGTCGACGGAGATGCCGAGGTACGAACGGTGAACCGAACTTTGGGGCTGGACCTCCCTGAAGGGGAAGCGGTCACCTTGGCGGGCCTCGTCCTCCACCGCTTGGGGGATATCCCCCAGCGGGGAACAAAGGTCCGCATTGGACAGGCGGAGATTGCCGTGGAAAGGGCCAGCGAACGGGAGATCCTCGCCCTGCGGGTGACGGTTCTCCCTACCGAACAGGTCCAAGGAACGTAAGGAGCGACATGCGCAGGATTACCGTGGTTGTGTGTCTGGCGTTGAGTGCCTCGGCCCTGGCGGCCGAGATCGTCGTCCATGTTCGTTTCGTCCCGGAGGAGTTCCTGGTCCAAGGGACCATGACCGTTCGCTGGCCGGAGAGCCCTGAGGTGGCTTGGTTTGCCCTCTTGCCCAATCTGGGTCGAGATCCCAACCCTCACCTCTCGCCCTACGTCCAGGATCAGACCTACGTGTGGGGATTTGACCCGTCCTGGACCCGGGTGGACGCCGTCCTTTGGGAGGGCCCCGGGGGCGAAAGCCCTGTGCCGTACCAGTTGCTCCCTGCCCCGCCTACGCTGCAGACCTACTCCCTCGAGGATGTCCTCCTCAAGGTTTCCCTCCCTCGGGGCGAGGGCAGGCTGCGCATCGACTTTCGCACGCGGTTTCCCGAGGTGTGGATAGGCGAGCAAGGGCGGCTGGGGGACGTGTACACCTGGCGATTCGGCTGGCACCCCATCCCCATCTCCCCCGTTGAAGATGGCAACTGGCCCTTGGCCCTTCAAGCCCACGACTACCAGGTGGCCCTGGCCCTCCCCCCAGGCTGGGAGGCCTACCTCCCCGGGAACGCTCGTCAGGCGATCGAGAACGGGAAAACCGTGTGGTCCACGTCCTTTGCCCAGCCCGTGCGGTCGGTGAGCTTGATGTTTGCCCCGGTGGGCAGGTTTCGTCGGACTGAGCTGGTCTTTCCCCAGGTGAAGGTGGAGGCTGTGGCCCTCCCTGGGCACGAGGACAAGGTCCGGGCCCTGGCCACCTATGTTCCAGAGATCCTGGGGTACTACGCCGAGCGGTACGGGCCGTGGGGTTACGACCGGGTGCTCCTGGTGGAGCACCCCAACGAGGTGGGCGTGGCCATGGCGGCCGATGGTGTGGTCTACATCCCCCGGTGGTACTTCGACCGTGTGGACCTCTCGGTGGAGGGGATGCTCCGCAGATACGGGCTGTACATCCTGGCCCACGAGCTGGCCCACCTCTATTGGGGGATCGGCATCGGCGTGGACTTTGACGCGGAGAACTGGTTGTCCGAGGGGATGAGCCAGTACCTGGCTCTGCGGTGGTTTGAGGACGCGTTTGGCGCCACAGGGGGGAACGTGTTCCAGTTCGACCGGGAGGGCCTCGGGGAAGAAGCCGCGGAGTTCATGTTTGGGTTCATCAACCTCCGCGAGCACCTCACCGAACTGCCTTACCTTCTCAACGCCTTCGACCGGTTCGACGAGGCTGTGGTCAAACCCCTCCGGGAGGTGAAGTACGGTCAGGTGCAGGCGGACCGCCTGTACAACAAGGGGTACCTGGTCCTGAGGAGCATGGCCGGGTTGGTGGGCGAAGACGTGTTTGACCGGGTCCTCTCCCAGGCCAACGCCCAAGGGCGCGGCCGCCTGTTTCGCGTAGCTGACCTCCAGGCGCTTCTCGAGGAGGAAAGCGGTGAGGACTGGTCGGGGTTCTTCTCCCAGTGGGTCCTGGGCGAGGCCTGGGCGGACTACGTTGTGCTCGGCGTAACCCGAACCCGATCCGGCTCTGAGGAGGTCACCACGGTGCACCTCGCCCGCCGGGGCACGGGCTGGATGCCGGTGACCGTGCGGGTGTTCGGTCCGGAAGGAGCCTCGGCCGAAACCCGGTGGGATGCCAGAGAACCTCGGGGGAGGTTGGAGTTTCGCACCAGCTTTCCCGTCAGCCGCGTGGGCGTAGATCCAGACCACAAGGCCCTGGACACCGATCGGCTCAACAATTGGTGGCCCCGCAAGTTCGTGTTCTCCATGGGCAAGAGGGAAGTTCCCCTGGACGCCTACCTCCTCCGCACCGATGTGGAGGGGCAAGGGTTTACCGTGAGCTACCTCGATCGGTTCGGGCTCGCCGTCTACCCCAACGCCCCTTACGGTGCGGGCTGGGTGCGACTCGACCGGGACTGGACCCTCACCGGTGAGTTCGCGTTGGTCAAACCGGAAGACGGGAGCAACTCCCAGCCCACACTCCTTGGGATTGCTTCGCTTTCCCGGCGCCTGTGGAGGACCCCGCCTACGGGCCTGCCCTGGGTGTACTGGGAGCCTGCGGGGACCCTCACGGTGACGGTGGCGCGACTCCCGGAGTGGACGTTGGGCCTGCAGTACGGATGGGAGTCGGTCATCCGCCGGGTTCAAGCCGGCAGCCTGTCCCTGTTGACCTTGCCTGGGCAAGGTTGGCGCTGGGAAGTTGGCCACAACGAACTGCTGTCCCTTGGTCCCCACACCTACCTTATGCTCACGTTGAGCGCGGGGTTGGCTTCGCCGACGCTTCCTTCCCGGTTCCTGTTCCAGTTGGGCGAGCTGTGGATCAAGGACGAGGACCGGCCGGGGCCGGGTGACCGGAAGTTTTTTGGGCGCCTGGGGCTTTGGCTCCCGCCCTTGAGGCCGAACTACGCCCTTCTCGGGGCTGCCATCGTCACCGAGATCCGCCCCTACGCGTACGGCGCGGCTGGACAGTTGCGGTCCGCGGCGAGCGGTTTGGCCTCGGAGTTGTACGCCGAGGTGGGAGGAGCGTTGGTCCTGAGGGTGGAGGCCTTGGGCGGGTTGATGTCCGTCAACGTGGTGGTGGGTCTGATCTGGCCCGTGGCCCCCCTGCGGGAAATCGTGTTCTTTGTGGGTGTGCAGTGAGGAGGTAGGGTGAGGGTCTCCCTTCGTTGGCTGGCCGAGTACGTCGAACTTCCCCCGATCTCCCCCGCGGAGCTTGCCGAGCGGCTGACCCTGGCCGGGATTGAGGTGGAGAGCACAACCGAGCTTGGGGCCGAGGGGGTTGTGGCGGCCCAGGTGGTGGGAATTGAACGTCACCCCCGCGCGGATCAACTCAAGCTGTGCCACCTGCAAACGGGGGCGGGGGAGGTCACGGTCGTCTGCGGGGCCGAGAACGTGGTGCAAGAGGGCTTCGTGGCCTATGCACCGCCCGGGGCCCGCCTTCCGGGAATGGTGGTGGAGGAGCAGAACGTCCGCGGCGTGCGCAGCCCGGGGATGATCCTCTCCCGCCAGGAGCTGGGTCTGGAACCTAAGTCGGCAGGAATCTGGAACCTGCCGCCTGGCACTTCTCCCGGTTCAGACCTGTCGTCGTTCCTGGAATTCCCGGACGTGGTGCTGTCGCTGAAGATCACCTCCAACCGGCCGGACCTGCTCGGGGTGTACGGCCTAGCCCGGGAGGTGTCGGCCTTGTTCAACACGCAGCTCAGGCCGGTGGAGTTGGACTTCGCCGAGGATGGCCCCCCCGCGGCTCAACTTGCCGCAGTCCAGATCGAATCCGGAGAGGACTGCCCTCGGTACATCGCCAGGGTGTTTGAGGTCCTTGAGGGGGGGGTCTCGCCGCTCCAGGTGGAGGTCCGCCTCCTCAAGGCAGGGATGCGGCCCCTTGCGCTCCTGGTGGACCTCACCAACTACGTGATGCTGGAACTGGGCCACCCCTTGCACGCCTTTGATCACCGACGGCTTCAAGGGGGCCGGATCGTGGTGCGGAGGGCCTGCCCAGGGGAGCGCATTCGAACCCTGGACGGTGTGGATCGCGAGCTTTCCCCTGAGGTGCTGGTGATTGCCGACGCTGAGAAGCCCGTGGCCCTGGCCGGGGTGATGGGAGGGGAGGAAGCCGAGGTCAGACCTGACACGAAAGTGGTGTTGTTGGAGTCCGCGTGCTTCCATGCGGCGCGGGTCCGCCGCTCCGCCCGCCAGGTGGGGTTGAGGACCGAGGCTTCTTTGCGGTTCGAGCGCGGCCTGTCCCCAGACAGTGCGGACCTTGCCTCCAGGCGGTTCGCGGCCCTGTTGGCGCGCCATGCCCGGGTGCGGATCGCCCGCGGTGCTGTGGAGGCCTACCCTGCCCCGCGGACTCCCGTCACCCTCACCCTGAGGAAAGCCCGCATCGCTGACGTGCTGGGTGTGGACGTTCCTAGAGAGCGGGTGGAGCAAGGGCTATCGCGGATGGGCCTGCACCTTTTGGATCAAGGCCCGAGCTGGAAGGTGGAGGTGCCAGGCTACCGGGCCGATCTGCAGCGGGAGATCGACCTTATCGAGGAAGTGGCGCGTGTGTACGGCTACGACCGAATCCCCCTTGTGCCACCGCGGGTGGCTCCCCGGGTTGGCGCCAAGGACCCTGGGGAGGCTTTTGCGGATCGGGTCCGCCAGGTTCTTGTGGGGCTGGGCCTCGATGAGGTGTACACCATCCCCCTGGTGCCGGAGGCCCACGCAGAGGTGAGGCTCCGCAACCCCATGGCCGAGGGGCAACAAGGCCTTCGGGGGTCGTTGATGCACGGGCTGCTCGAGGCCGCGGAGGAGAACGTGCGAGCTCAGGCTGCCGGGGCCGCCCTGTTTGAGGTGGGTCGGGTGTTCTCCGGACAAGGAGCAGAGGTCACCGAAGCCGACCACGTGGGCGTCGTGGTGGTGGGTCGCCCCCCCATTCCCCTGTCTGGGAAAGCCGAGTACGGGCCCCAAGATTTGAAAGGGATCTTGGAAGCACTCCTCGGAGCCCTGAGGGTGGACGCCTCCCTGGGTCCTTGCCAGCACCCTGACCTTCATCCCGGGCGGCGGGCGACGGTCCGCGTGGACGGAAACGTGGCAGGTTGGCTGGGGGAGGTGGCTGGTCACCGCCGGCTGGGAAAGCTGGAGGGGCGGCGCGTGTTCGTCCTCGAACTGAACCTCTCCCTGCTTCGCCAGTATGCCGCCTGGGTTTCCTACCGACCCCTTCCCCGCTACCCGGCTTCCAAACGTGACCTTTCCCTCCTCGTTCCTGCCCAGGTGGAACAGGCCCGGGTGGTGACGGAACTTCTCGCTCAGCCCCTGGTGGAGAGCGCCTTTCTTTACGACGCGTACCAGGGGCCAGGGATCCCCGAGGGCGCGGTAGGGCTGACCTATGAGGTCGTGTTCCGCCACCCGGAGCGAACGCTGGCTTCCGAGGAAGTGGACAGCGTCGTCCAGAAAATCCTCGACCGGCTGGAGCCCCTAGGGGTACGACTTCGCATGTAGACATGGAAAGAGTCCGCATCACAGCCAGTGCTGAGGAGACCGAGAGGTTGGGTGAAGATTTGGCCCGGGACCTGAGATCGGGGGACGTGGTGGCCTTGGTGGGGGAACTGGGGGCTGGCAAAACCACGTTTGTGAAGGGTCTAGCCCGCGGGCTGTTCGTGCGGGAGGACGTGATCTCCCCGAGCTTCCTTCTGGCCCGGACCTACGAGGGGACCCTTCCCCTTCACCATCTTGACCTGTACCGGCTTGGCGGGGCAGGGGAGATGGCCGAAGCGGGCCTGTTGACCTATCTGCCCCCGGAGGAAGGTGTGACGGTGGTGGAGTGGGCCGACCGGGCCTTGGCTGTCCTGCCCTCCACGGCGATTTTGGTCAAGTTCGAGCACCTGGGGAACAACCGCCGAA
>CAKZKH010000142.1 GCA_937122485.1 uncultured bacterium
GCCGACTGCCGTGCACCTGCTACCCCTGGGCGATCAGGCGCTCACCGGTTTCTTCTGGTGGGCAGTGTGGTAGACCGTACCAGGAGGTTATTGAATTTGAAGGGGCCGAGCTATGGTAAGTAGAGGGACAGCCAAAGTCGATCAAAAGGTAAAGGTTTGACCCCCGGAAGCGGGCGGGGAACGACGACCAGATCCAGGTGGGCGAACAACTGCTTGTTCTTGCGGAAGGCTTCGCGGACCGCCCGCTTGACCCGGTTGCGGACCACGGCCTTGCCCACCTTCCTGCCTACCACGATGGCGATCCTGGGGGTGGGGTCTTCCTTGGCAAGGACACGGAAGGAGAACACCTGCCCGTCGCGGCGCTGACCCCTTGGAAGACCTGATCGATTTCCCGCCGGTAGGCCAACCGATGCTCCCGACCGAAGCCTTGACTCACCGAAGACTAAGGGTACCGCCCACTATTGAAGATAACAACCACCTGGCGCACCAGCTCGAGAAGCAGTGGACACGCGTCCTCAGCAAGCAAGAGGGAAAAGCAGGGCTGTGGCGCGGGATGCAAGACCAAGTCCAAGAGGTAGACCGAAAGCAACGCTCATGTCAATGGCACCCGGAATCGGGAAAGGAAACCAGATGCGCTCAGCGCACCTCCTCTTGCCCCGCCGGCACCTCGCCCTCAACAAGACCTCCGCCCTTCCCACCGACTCATTGACTCCGGACTTTGCCCAGGTGACTGCTGCCCCACGGTCAAAGGACTTGACGCCCCCAGGACCTTCTTGTAAAAGCATGGATTGTGATCGGCTTCGCGGCTTTGGCCAAGGGTTCAGAGGCCCATCGCACCACGGTGCTCCAAGTTCCCCGGGGTGCGGATCAGTTGGATAAAGAGGCGGAGGGCTGGGTCCCGCTGGTCGGGCGCCCATATGCCTCCCGAGAGAGGGGGCCATATGGGACGGGGCCCAGTCGGCTGTTGGTGCCGTGCGGCAGAAGTGGAGGGCCAAAACATTGCCGACGCTTTCATTGCCGCACAGCCATGAGGGGCAAGTGACTCGAGCGCCTAGATCTTCTGGGTCCCTCTGCGCGGCCAATGGCAATTCCTACCGACAGCTGGGCTGGCCTGACCTTCTGAGGCCGGCCGCGGTGCAAGGGACCCTGTTCGCATCAAGGACAGTGAACGTCACTCACCCAGAGGGGTGCGCTCGAACAGAAGAACCTATTCTGCCTGATTCCCGCTTCACGAGAGGGAAGGACGTACTGCCTGTCGGCCGACATGACACTCGTCGAGCACTTCTCGAGGTCGAACAGCTTGGCAACCTAAGGAACCCAAAGGTATGGGGCCCAGAAGACCCTCCAAGAAAGCAACCCATCTGCGAACCGGTGACAAACCCTGGAGGGGGCTTTCACCGAATGGACGGGCCACCGACCGCCCCCGACGTGCCTCGCCGGCGCGACGAGAGCCCAGCTACCACAGTAGCAAAGGTCATCGTTGCCTACGCAGTCGCCGAAACCGTGGAGCCGGGGTTCGTAGTTATTCTGAAGGCGAGGTCCTTGAGGGACCGCGACAAGCTCGGTTGCGGTTCTCTTCTTCCAAGCCGACGAGAGACGGTCGCCCAACCGCCCGTGCAGATCGACCGATCTACAGCGGATAGTGTTTCGAATGGGACAATTGGGCATTTTGGGAGATGTCCACCTGTGGGCTGACGACCAAAGGAGGATCAAAAGTGCGAAGGGGACAACGCGAACGGGTGGACGTCACAGTCATTGGCCATCTGGACAAGACGATAATTGTACGAGGAGATCAACGGACTATTTCGCCGGGAGGGGCTGTGTACTATGGAGGTCTGGTCCTTGCGTGGCTGGGCCTCCGTGTAGCCGTAGTCACCCGCTTGGCGGTCGGTGATGCCGGTCTCCTACACGACTTTCGGAGAGTTGGGGCGGCCGTCTACCCGATCTTCACGAACGAGACAACAAGCATAGAAAACGTGCTTGATTCTCGTTCAGACAAGCGAACGTGCTACCAACGTGCGTTTGCTGGAACCTTCCAACCCGAAGATCTCCCCCCCGTAGAAGCGCGGCTTCAGTATGTCGGAACCGTGAGCGCAGGTGAAGTAGACCTCCACTTTCTAAGAGCAGTGGCTTCCCGGGGACCTATGGCTCTCGATGTCCAAGGCTGTCTCCGCAAGGTCAGACGAGGGGAGCTTGTAACAGCAGATTGGCCAGAAGCGGATCAAGTCCTACCTATGGTGCGCTACCTCAAGGTGGACGACAGGGAAGCCTTTGCCCTCACAGGTCGGCCGGACAGGCGGGAGGCAGCAAGGGAACTTGCTCAGGCTGGCCCCACAGAAGTGGTGCTGACTAGCCAGGAAGGCGTCTTGGTCCTGGCCGACGGTGAGTTCCACGAGGCCCCGTTTCGACCTCGGTCCACGGAGGGCCGCACGGGCCGCGGGGACACTTGCTTCGCTGCCTACCTCGGCCGACGACTCGTGGGCGATGACCCCTCCAGCGCGACAAAGTTCGCTGCCGCGGTTACGACACTTAAGCTTGAGCGGCCTGGCCCATTCCGCGGTTCGTGGGAAGAGGTTCGTCTGCTGATGGAACAAGCCTAAGGCAACACGGCGTTGGAAGTGCAATCGGCGTGACCTTTGGGGTTGCCTATGGCCGTCACGCTCCCCCTGCCAGCGACCTCCATGGAGACCTTGTCAACACAAGACGGTTCGGGTGAAGGAAGAGCGTGGGGGTTGAGGGGAAAGCGGCAGCGAGATCCTTACGCTACCAAGCGGACAGCCGACAACTGCATCGGTCGAGCTGCAGGGCCGCGAAGAGCGCGAACCTTGGGCGAGCCCTCCTCCGTTAGGCGCCGGTGCGAGGAAGGCGGGTTGCCCGTCCCTCCCTTCGTCGGTACTGCGGCCACGGTGGCCGTGGCACTGGCCCGCCGTGCCGCCGTAAGGAGGAACCCCTGTCATCCCTATCACTTCCCCAGGAAAGGCAAGTACAACTGGCCGTCGTTGGGCTTGACGGAGACACTTGATCCAACTGCAGCGTCTTGTCCGGTTGAGTAGGTTCGAAGCCAGCGCGGTCCTACAAGGAAAAGCGTGGCTCGCCCGAGCCGGCCGGGGCAGCCAGGAAAGTTGCTCTCAAGGTCTCCCAGCATTTCATCCGGCAGGGAATCGGCTGTGCGACCTGGCCTCCCCGTAGCGTGCCCAGCCGCATGAAGCACAGGCTGTCGGCCAAGCAAACCCTCTCATCGTCCCAAGTCGCAGATGAGCTGCGTTGCGCCGTAGCCCGCTGTGGTCTTGGCCCTCGGACCCACCGTCTGGATCGGGACCTCGGTCGGAGTGGGAGAGGTGACAGGGCCAAAGGAATTGCCCAGAATCCCTCCACACCGTCCTCCGCATAGTGCCGGGCCGACTGCTGAGCGAAGTCTCGGGCCTCCGGCTCCCGCGACGGTCTCCGCCCCGCGGCCACAGCTACGGTGCACCCCGGGCTCTCCTACGATTCATGTGTCTAGGTTCGTGCATGGATTTCCCTGCAGGCACGATCCGCTCTCGGTTCCTTCCTGCCTTGTCCCGAGCCTTCTCCTGAGACGGATGCCCCCCACCACAGGGCTGCTCAGCACCTTCCCGGCCAGGGAACGGTCTCCTGGCACACAAGATCCGGCAGTTGACCCTGCCCGGGCTTGATCCTATAATGATGGGGCTCCCCAATTACGGGGCAAGGTTCAGGGAGTGTAATTCTGCGATGGAAGGAACATCCCGGAAAGAGAGGGGGTGAGAGCGGTCGGAAGGAAAGACTTGGTTGTTGTTGGCGCAATCCGGCTGTTGTGGTGTCGGGGAGGTGATGAGGATGTGCAAGAAGTGGTGCGTAGGCGCGTTGCTGTTGTTGACTGTAGTTGCGGCAGCCTGGGGTCAGAAGGTCCTTAACATTTACACGGCGTTCGATGTTGACGAAGCCAAGATCTACATTGGAGCTTTCCAGCAAAGGTACCCGGACATCAAGGTGGAGTGGGTCCGCTTGTCGGCGGGAGAGCTGTTAGCCCGACTGCGAGCGGAAGCTGGGAGGCCGGGAGCGAGCCTCTGGCTCGGGGGGCCCAGTGACACTTTCATCTTAGCCAAACAAGAAGGTCTTCTGGCTCCATTCAAAGAGTCCCTGGGCTGGCAACTATTGCCCGAGAGATTCAAGGATCCCGACGGATTCTGGGTTGGTATCTACACCGGCTTTATTGCCTTTGCCTCTAACACCGAGTTCCTTAAGAAGAACGGCTTGGAACCACCCCGATCCTGGAGTGACCTCCTGAAACCCGAATTCGCGGGCAAGATTTCCATGGCTTTTCCCTACACCTCCGGAACGGGTTACACGCGTCTTGCTACCTTGGTGTTCCTTTTCGGTGAGAAAGAAGGACTGGAATTTGAGCGCAAACTTTCCACGGTGGTGTCGCACTACACCCGAGCCGGGTCAGCCCCGGTTACGGAGGTGGGCCTGGGAGAGGTTGCCGTGGGGATAGCTTTTTCCCACGACGTCATCGCCAAGGGAACCGCCAAGGGGTACCCGGTAACACTGTCTTTCCCCGAGGAGGGGACCGGTTACGAGATTGGCGCTATGGCTCTTATCAAGGGCGGGCCCCAACTCGACCTTGCTAAGATCTTCTATGACTGGATGCTTTCGGCTGAGGCTCAATCTCTGTTCAAAGCCTGGTCCCGCGTCCCCTTGAATCCTGAGGCCGAACTGGCGGAAGGGTTGATTACCGCCGACATGATCAAACTGGTTGCCTACGACGCCATGTGGGCTGCCCTGAATCGCGACCGGCTCATTGCTGAATGGCAGAAGCTCACAGGTTTCTAGGAAGAGCGAGGAGGGGTGAGGGAGCCCTCGCCCCTCTTTTCTTTACCCCAATGAGGAACGAGCTTCGGCGATTGGTTCGCGATCCTGGCTTGTTTGTCGTTGTTGTATTGGTTTTCGCAAGCCTTGGACTGTTCATAGCGTTTCCCCTGGGGCGGGTTCTTCAAACGAGCTTGTTCCCGCGGGGAGTGTTCGCCCCCACCTACTTCAAGTACTTCCTCGAGGGGCGACCGTACCTCCTCCGCCCTTTCCTCAATAGCCTTACCGTCGGTACGCTGGTAGCCTTGGCTGGGACCATGGTAGGCTTCATCTTCGCCTATGTGGTAACCAGGACCGATGTCCCAGGGAAGGCCGTGTTCCGTTGGATCGCAACCTTGCCCATCATCTCTCCCCCCTTCCTCTTGGCTCTGTCAGCTATCCTTCTGTTGGGTCGACATGGCATCATCACCCGTTTTGTGCAGGCCAATTGGGGATTCACCTGGAACATTTATGGCTTGCCCGGCCTCGTTCTGACCGAAACCCTTGCCTACTTTCCTCTCGCATTTATGACTCTGGAAGGGGTTCTAGCGGGAATCGACCCAGCCTTGGAGGAATCGGCCCTCGACCTAGGGGCTTCCAAACTGCGCACGTTTACGCGCATCACCCTCCCTCTGGCCACGCCTGGATTGGCTGCAGCAATCCTCCTTCTCCTCATTCGTTCACTTGAGGACTTTGGAAACCCCATTGTGATCCAGGGGCGATTCCCTGTATTGACGGTCCAAGCCTACTTGGCGATTACGGGGATGTACAACCTGCCCCTGGGAGCAACGTTGTGCGTCATACTCTTGATTCCGACTGTAGTGGCGTTCATCCTGCAGAGGTACTGGGTGACACGGCGATCGTACGTGACCGTGACAGGACGCCCATCGACCGCGGGCCTAAGGAGCACTGAACCTTGGATCAAATGGCCTCTGTTTGGCGTGGTTTGCCTTCTTTCGACAATAGTAGTCCTCTTTTACGGGATGGTCTTCTACGGGGCTTTCACGAAGCTCTGGGGGGTGAACTACAGCTTGACCTTGGAGAACTTTGCCTACGTTTTCAGTACAGGGGCCACCTACCTGACGAACACCCTCAAGCTAGCGGGCATCGCCACACCTCTGGGAGGAATTCTCGGCGTTCTCATCGCCTACCTAGTGTCCCGAAAGAGGTTCCCGGGCAGAGCGACCATGGATTTCCTGTCCATGATGAACTTCGCTGTTCCCGGCATTATTGTAGGGATTGGGTACATCCTCGCGTTTAACACACCTCCTATCCAGCTTACAGGTACAGCTGCCATCATCGTCCTTGTCTTCATCTTCCAACGGATGCCTGTAGGCATTCGGGAGGGCATTGCCATGCTTCAGCAGGTTGACCCCACAATCGACGAGGCCGCTGCTGATCTAGGAGCAGGCTTCTTTAGGACGTTCCGGCGAATTACCCTCCCTCTGATTGCTCCCGCAGTGGTGGCTGGCATGGCCTACATGTTCTCGGCTTGTATCACCTCCATTTCGGCCGTGATCATGGTGGTGTCTGCCCGATGGCAACTCATCACTGTCGCCCTCCTTCACGAAGTGGACAATGCAGACCTGTCTCAAGCGGCAGCATACGGCGTGGTTATTGTGGTGGTTGTCATGCTGGCGATCTTCCTCCTCGACTTCCTTGTGGGAAGAGTTCTCCTAAGAAGAGGGAAACATGCTCGCTGAACTTGTACTTAGGGAACTGACGAAAGTGTTCCGAGCAAGACGAGAGGCCGTTGTGGCTGTGGATCACCTCAACCTCGCTGTGGGGAAAGGAGAACTTGTAACTCTCCTTGGGCCGTCCGGTTGCGGAAAAACCACAACCCTCCGGCTCGTGGGGGGCTTCGAGGATCCCGACGGGGGAGCCATCTATCTGGGCGACCAAGAGATCACCCACGTTCCCCCTCAGCGCCGCAACACGGCTACGGTATTTCAATCGTATGGACTTTTCCCACACATGACCGTTTTCGAGAACGTCGCGTTTGGCCTGAAGACCCGCCGGGTCCCCAGAAGGGAGATCCGCGATAGAGTGAGGGTTACCCTGGGCCTCGTTGGGCTTGCAGGGTTGGAACACCGTCCCCCAAGCAAGCTGTCTGGAGGACAACAACAGCGCGTGGCGTTGGCCCGAGCCTTGGTTGTGAGCCCTCAAGTTCTCCTGTTTGACGAGCCGTTGTCCAATCTCGACGCCAAGCTGCGCGTAGAAACCAGGGAGCACATCAAGCGCATCCAGAAGGAGCTACGAATCACAAGTCTGTACGTCACTCATGATCAGGCAGAGGCGATGGCGATCTCCGACCGCATTGCGGTGTTGAACCAAGGGCGTGTTCAGCAGATCGGCACGCCCTACGAGATCTATGCCAAGCCCGCCAACGCTTTCGTGGCAGATTTCATTGGCCGAGCTAACCTTTTACACGTCAAGGTCAAGGCTGTCAGGGACGAACAGACTGAACTAGAGCTTCCCAACGGAAAAACCATCTCCGTGTCTGGGTTTCCCGATTTAGTTGTGGGGGAGACAGTTACCGCAGTGATCCGACCTGAAGCTGTCGACCTGGCGCCTCCCGAAAGCGGGGATCTGATGGGCAAGGTCATCTTTGCCCACTACACGGGTTCTTTGGGGACCTACCGCGTAGAGCTGTGGGAAGGAACCTCCATCAACATCGAGGTTCTCAACCCTCAGGAAGAAGGCTTTCTTGAACCGGGACTCCTGGTTGGGCTACGCCTGCACCGCAGGACCATTCATATCTTGCGCGAACAATGAGGGGCCCCAAGCTCATTGTCTTCGACCTCGACGGCACACTCTTGACTGACACTGGGCAACTGTCCCCCAAGATTAAGGAGTTCCTGCACGAGATACAAGGGAAGCTTACAATCACTCTAGCCACGGGACGATCGCTGGCTTCTGCCAAGCGATATATTCAAGAACTCTCCATAGCTTTTCCTGTCATTCTATTTCATGGAGCGATCATCTGGGACCCTGTGACCAACCGAACGCTTCGCGAAAAGAGAATTCCCCTTGACGTCGCCGCGTACTCCCTGCAGGTACTTAGCACATACCCGTTGGAAGCCCAGGTGTACCTAAGCACTGATGAGCCCGTTGTCCACGTCCAGCGGATGACCCCAGCAATTATGGGGTTCCTCACCAAAGAAGGCCTGCGAGCAGAGGAAGTGGGAGACCTGGCTCAAGCCATCTCCCAGCCCCCCCTTAAGATCCTTGCAATTGGAAACCGATCCACCCTTCGAGCGATCGTGGAAGACCTAAGGGACAGACTTTCCCAAGTTGCCGTCACCCAGTCCGAACAATCATACCTGGAATTGCTGCCCTGGGGCGTCTCGAAGGGTGAGGCGCTAAGCTGGCTTTGCAGGAAGACCGGACTGCAGCCAGAATCGGTTGTAGCCGTGGGCGACCAAATGAGCGATCTCTCCATGATTGAGTGGGCTGGGTTCGGTGTGGCCATGCGTCACGCACCCGACGAGCTACGATGCAGGGCCAGAGCTGTGATTCAAACGATAGCTGAACTCCGGGAGCTCCTTCCCACAGAGCTCCTGCATCGGCACAGGGGTGACACATGAAATGCGAACCCACTGTTCTTGGGCTGAACGGTTCCACCATCTCGCAGGCGGACATCATCACTGGGTTGGCATGTGCCGCCAAGGCCGGATTCACAGGATACGAGGCCCGCGTCCATGCCTTACAAACATACGCTAAGAGGACCCACGTCAGCTCGGCCGACGCGATTCGCGAGTCAGTTGGTCTTTGTTGGCTCCCCCTTAATTCGTTGGAAGGCCTATTCGCCTCTCCCCCGGAAGAGTTGGTGTTCCGCATGCACAGCATAGCCAACCTGGGTTCCTCGGCAGGAATCCGAGAGATCATCCTTGTCCCAGGACAGGCAAACGTGGGCTTCCAGAGGGCCCGAGAGCTACTGGAGAAGATCGTGGCCGTGGGCTCTGCAGCGGGCACCACCTGTCTATACGAGCTAATTGGATTCCCCACGCACGCCTTGTCCAGCCTAGCCCAAGCTTATCGGTTGGCTCAAGGTGTAGGTGTCGGTCTAGTCCTCGACACCTTCCACCTTGCAGTCTGCGCGGCGTCAGAGAGGACGATCCAGCAGCTTCCGCCCAAGTCCATCGGGTTGGTGCACCTGTCGGACGCGCAGGTGACAGGCAAGGCCATCGAGGAACTGACAGACGATGATCGGGTTCTTCCCGGGGAAGGAGGCCTTGACTTAGGTCCCATCCTAGCAGCTGTCAGAAGGACTGGCTATACAGGGCCAGTTTCGGTTGAGGTGTTTCACCCCAAGTACAACGATCTGGAACCGCCTTTGGTTGCTCGGATGGCATTCCAATCCTGCGTACAGGCACTTGCAGATGCGGGATGGAAACTGACGCCCTCCGAGCGAGAGGAGAGTGGATGAAAGAACTCCGCATTGGAATCTTGGGTGCTGGCAGAATCGGTAGCCTGCACGCGCAGAACCTCGTCGGCCGGGTTTCCCGGGCCCGCGTCCTAGCCGTCGCCGACATAAAAGAGGAGCTGGCCAGACAATGCGCCAGGGAGCTTGGCATCCCCCAGGCGTTTGGAGATCCCCTGTGCATCCTGGAGAACAAAGAGATTGAGGCCGTTTTCATTTGCACTAGCACAGAAACTCATGCGCCTCTCATCGAGGCTGCCGCGAGTTTCGGCAAACACATCTTCTGCGAGAAGCCGATCGCACTGGACTTGCCTTCGATCGACCGGGCCCTCCACATGGTGCAGAAGGCCCAGGTGAAGCTGCAGATCGGGTTCAACCGCCGCTTCGACCCCAATTTCGCCAGGATTCGCCAGATGATCTGCGACGGGGTAATTGGAAGACCTGAGGTCCTCAGAATCACCAGCAGGGATCCCGCTCCTCCATCGCTCGACTACCTCAGAGTCTCCGGCGGAATCTTCCTGGACATGACCATCCATGACTTTGATATGGCCCGGTTCCTCTTGGACCAAGAAGTCACGGAGGTTTTTTCCACCGGAAGCGTGCTTGTCGACCAACAGATTGGCCACCTAGGGGATGTGGACACGGCCGTAGTTGTTCTCCGTTTCCGGAGTGGCTCCCTAGGCATCATCGACAACAGCCGCCGCGCCTGTTACGGGTACGACCAAAGGGTTGAGGTCCTGGGAGAGAAGGGACTGCTCCAGGTGGAGAATCCCCGCATCGAAACCATTCTTTACAGTGACCGGTCTGGGGCACACGGTTCTCGAATGTTTCACTTCTTCTTGGACCGCTACGCCGAGTCCTTCGTGCGTGAAGCCCAGGCCTTCGTGGACGCGGTGTTAGAAGACAAACCGCCGCCTGTAGGAGGCAAGGATGGGCGAATGTCCGTGTTGATTGCCCAGGCTGCTCAGCAATCGTTGGTCGAGCGGCGGCCGGTCACCTTGGAGGAGGCGAGTTCACGTTGCAGACAGTTCAGTAAGCCGTACAATGCAGACTTGCATAAGGAGGCAGCATGAAAGCTCTTGTTCTCTCGGCCCGATGGGAGCCCCGCCCTGGTTATGTGGTGTCCGAGTTTGAAGGCATGTCAGGCAAGGCGCTGGAGGGTTCCAACGTCTGGCGCCATCCACAGCTGGAGGTCAAGGACGTGCCCGATCCTAGACCTGGGCCGGGCGAAGTCCTCCTAAGGGTTTGTGCCTGCGGAATTTGCGGTTCCGACGTGCACTTCTATGAGACGGACACGAACGGCTACATGCTATACCCAGGTCTCACCAAGTTCCCCACGGTCATCGGCCATGAATTCGCAGGGGAAGTGGTGGAAAAGGGTCCCGGGCCGGAGGGAGCACACCTCAACAGAGGGGACAGGGTCACGGCAGAGGAGATGGTCTGGTGCGGGTATTGCCGACCTTGCCGCGACGGGTTTCCCAACCAATGCCTTAACCTTGAAGAGATTGGCTTCACCGTCCCCGGGGCAATGGCCGAGTACATTGTGGTCCCGGCCAAGCTCTGCTGGAAGGTAGACCCCATCTTCGAGCGCTATCCCGACACGACCACAGCCTGGACGGTTGCTGCAACCGTCGAACCGACGTGCGTGGCCTACAACACAATCTTCGAGTGCGCGGGGGGCATTCGTCCCGGGGCGTACGTGGCCGTCTTCGGTGCTGGCCCCATAGGACTGGCGGCTGTTCAACTTGCAAAAGCAGCGGGAGCAACCAAGGTGATAGCGTTTGAGGTCTCCCCAATCCGCCAGAAACTTGCCCACAACGTGGGTGCCGACTACGTGCTAGATCCTTCCAGGACCGGCGCGGCGGAAGCCCTGCTTGAACTCACCCACGGTGAAGGAGTCGACCTTGCTGTAGAGGCCGCAGGAGCTCCAGAGAGAACCATACCTGCAATGGAGAAGGCAATGGCAATCGGAGGGAAGATCGCCGTGGTCGGCCGAGCGGCGCAACGGGTTCCGATGTACTTGGAACGTTTTCAAACCCGCAAAGCCAAGCTGTTCGGGGCCCAAGGTCACTCCGGCTACGGAATCTTCCCTTCCGTGATCCGCATGATGGGAGCTGGTCTTGTGGACAACTCCAAGATAGTTACGGCGCGGTTTGCTCTCGGCCAGGCCTTGGAAGCCATCAAACAGGCGACCAAACGCGTGGACGGGAAAATCGTGGTGATGCCCTAGTCCTGCCAGGAGGAACCATGAGTACGTGGATCACGACAGATCACCCTGCGATTGTGTTTGAGGACTCGGAAGTTGGTCGACTGAAGAAGCGCATCTGGGAAGCACCGGAGACAGAAATCGACCGGATCCTTGCCGAGTACGGAGTACCTTCTCCGCCGGAACTAGGCAAACCGGGAACCTACATTCAGACTACAGTTAGAGCTAAGGTAGTTGAGAACCGCAAGAAGAACGACGTAGTGCTGATTCCCGTGGGATGTACGGAGAACCATGGTCGTCACACCATCTCGGGCTTGGACACCTTCATGGTCACGCAGATATGCGAGGCTGTGCGGCGCCATTCCCTGAGAGGCGGCAAGCCCGTGAACCTTGCTCTTCCTCCCCTCAACTATGGAGGGCATCCCTACCACCATGTCGGGATGCCAGGGACAGTGATTCTTCCTGAACTGGTGGTGCGAGAGACGCTGGTTCACGTGATGCTGGGACTCTGGAACGACGGCTTTCGCAAACAAATCATCGTGAACAACCACGGGCAACTCTGGATCCTGGAGTCGGCTCTCCACGAATTCATGTACCGATACCAGCTCCCCGGGGTATTCCAGGTGTTGGATTGGCATCGCGCGGTGAGAGAGTTCTTCTTCCCTGTGGGCCGTCAGGACTCCTTGGAGACAGACTTTGTTCACGCCGACGAAGCTGAAACTTCTGTGGCTCTCCTCATCTTCCCCGAGGGGATGGTCGACATGGGACTTGCTCAGAGGACGACAGGGGTGAACTTGCTTCCCATCGGTCACTTTGACACGGCGGTGGACGCCTACCGGCGTCCGCACAAGTGGTCTGAGGGGGAGGGGCACATGGCCATTGAGATTGCCGGTGCACCTGAAGGTGTTTTGGGGGACCCCACGCGGGCCTCAGCCCAAAAGGCCAAGCGGCCGATCGCCGCCATCCTCTGTTACCTCACCCTGGTCATCGACCAAATCCTCCAAGCGTTTCCACCCGGGACAGTCCCCCCAGTAGAAAAGGTGACCCTACGCACCGCGGAGGAACTCGAACCGTACCTCCGGGAGCCGGGAAGCCCCGGATGGAAACCCGTGCAGGCCCTGCCGCGGCGCGGCTTCTGATCCAAGGTACCCCCGGATCGCGCGCTATGGTCCCTGGGATGAAGCAAGGAAGGACGGCGAAGTGGTCCCTCGGGCTGGTTGTTCCGCTCCAGGACCCTACGCCGTTCTCCCCGTTCGAACCCGAAGAATGGCCTACAGCCCTGCGAAAGGTCGCTGAGGCCGAGTGCTCCTCGGTTGAGCTGGCGGTGACGGATCCCGCCCGGTTGAATGTACAAGATGTGACAGAAGCTCTTGCCAGGTCGGGGCTTCGTGTCTCGTCTCTCGCCACGGGCCAGGCTGCAACCTTAGAAGGGCTTTCCTTATCCTCCCCGGATGACGTGGTGCGCCGCAAGAGCGTGGAGCGAGTGCAAGCACACATGCGCCTTGCGACCTCGCTCCACGCGTTGGTCATCGTGGGACTGCTCAGGGGCTCCGCCGGCGACCTGAACTTGCTTGTCGAATCTCTCCGCGAGTGCGCCCGCAGTGCACCGTCGGTGGACTTGGCTCTGGAACCCCTCAACCGCTATGAGTCGCAGCTCCTCAACACGGTGAACGAAACGTTGGCCATGCTCGAGCGTGTTGGGGCAGAAAACATTGGTGTGCTCTTTGACACATTCCATGCCAACATCGAAGAACGGCACATCCAGAGGGCAATTGAATCTGCTGGAGACCGCCTCTTCCACGTCCATGTCGCGGACTCGAACCGTTGCCCCCCCGGACATGGTCATCTCAACTTCGCCCTGGTGTGGGAGGCTCTGGAAGAGACGGGGTACCGCAGGGACGTCATTCTGGAGTGCTTCCCCAAGCCAAACGCGCAGGCTGTGTTCGTTGCTAGTCAGAGGTTGCGTTCGCAGTGGTCTTGCCTGGCGTGATGCCCGCAGGATATAGGCCATACGGGACAACAGTCCTGGCAGGCCTGACCATTGGGGCTGTTCGCAGGTGGATTGACAGACTCTCGGGCATCTCCCCACCGCTTCTGCCGTTTGACGGGCAAGCCCTTCCCACAAGGGCTAAGCTTTGGCCGTTGTTCCCTGCCGAGGCGTTGGTCTTGGCGCGCTTAGGCCTGGGCGTCCCCCCCGGCGATCCTTGGCCACCAAGAACCCACAAGTCGGGAGATCGCCTCGGGCTCGCCACGCCCAACTACAACCTCTCCTTGTGTGTCGGCCGGGTATTTCGCATTGTGGCCCAACGGTCGGGGCAGAAGGACGCGCCGATTGCTGGGACACTTGTCCATGCCCCTACCTACGCCCTGTTCAGCGCCGCTTCTGCAGGTCCCCAGAGGGGATTCGCGACCAAGGCGAGCCTCTTGAGGGGTTCGGACGACGCCCTCTGTCCGGCCCAACAGGGGTTTCCCGCGTTCACGTGCGACCCATCCGACCTTGTCGTGCCAACTGGGAAACTCCCCCACCAGCATTTTGCTTGCTCCCTTGAGGCTTTGCTTGACGGACCTACAGGGGAAAACGAGAACCCGGAGAAGTCTTTTCAGCTCAGAGATGTGGGCGTGCTCGAGTTCTCAAGAGGAGCCGGGATTTGGGCAGCCGTGAAGTGTCGCCAGCCTACGAGATGTGCCACACCCGCGTTCCGAAGTATCACCCAGAGGATCGAAAGCCCGTTTGATTTCAAGCTTGCCGTGGATGAATCAGACTCAGCGACAACTCCAATTGAGCAGCTGCTCCGGAACTTAGAAGCGCAAGGACATAAGATCGGATTGAATTCCCTGACACTGCGGCTCCCGGGGTTGCTGGAGAGACCCTCGGATTGGCGGGGGATTGCGCGTGCCCTCAGCCACTTTTCGGACACATCGGGAAGTCCGGAGTGCCCAAGGATCCCACAAAGTCAGCCCGCATTAGGATCCGACACGTTTCTTTACCCTGCATTCCCAAACACGGGCGAGGGAGGAGCCTGGCAGGACTGCGAACGCGCGGTGAGCCGTGACGATGGAGATCCCAGGGAAACTGAGGGCCTCACGATTCAGAGCACGAGCTCTGGGTACGGCCTTGGGCTTCCCCAAGGCCTGGCGAGCCTGCGGTGGTTGTGTCGTTGAGAAGAGAGTCCGGGATGTGGAGTAGACAGGCGATGGCGGGTCTTTATTAGCGGTCCACACTTCGGACACGTGGTATCCGGGACCTGGGCGAGGACAAGCGTCAGGAAATTCGAGACAGGTTGGACGAACAGGAGATAGTGATTGCCGGTGCTGGCTCTCGATCCTCATCGGGCCTCAGCTCCTTTGGCGGGTCGCTTCCCGACTGGGTGTGCGGCACAGCTTTGGTACAATAAATGGCATGCTCATCCTAAAATGGGTATTCACTGATGCCCTCGGACCCGCGCGCCTAGATCGCGTACCGTGGGGGCAGGATGGCGGCAAAGCGGACTTCAGCGAACTGGTGCCGGCACACGTTATCCTAAGGCTAACTCTTGAAGACCGAGACGGTCGGAGTTGTCCCCGCGTTGATCCCCCATCGCCACTGCCGACGCGCTATCCTGAACGATCACAACGAACGCTAGGCGAAAGAGAGCGGGACGTCTTGTTCCACACTGGGGTTGGCCGTTTTGCTCATCCGAGGATCCCATGGGCAAGCTCCAGTCCGTCTTCCGTGGGGGCCCTGTTCTCACTGCCAAAAGTGCGTTGCCTAACAGATACAGGCCAACTGACGGAATAGCGTTCTCGGGAGGTCAATTGTGAAACGCGCTGGTGTCGTGATCATGATGGGAGGCGGCCCTACCGCAGTGATCAACAACTCGCTGCGAGGGATTGTTGAAGGATGCCGGGAGAGGCCGGACATCTTCGGGACTGTGTATGGGGCTTGGCACGGAGTAGAAGGTTTGCTAAGGGAGGAACTGCTCAACCTTTCTGCTCAACAAGAGGAGGAAATCGCCTTTCTCCGCACTACACCTGGGGCCGGGGCAATCGGAACCTCGCGGTACCGCCTTTCGGCCGAAGACGACTTGAGGAGAGTGGTGCAGGTTCTCCGTGCCCACAACATCTCCTACTTCTTCGGAATTGGGGGGAATGACACCCAGGAGGTTTGCCTCAGAGTCGAAGGTGCAGCGCGGGCCTTGGGCTACCCCTTGGTCGTTGTCGGTGTTCCCAAGACGATTGACAACGATCTGGGGGATCCTGAGCTTCGACTGGTCGACCATGCCCCGGGGTACGGCTCAGTAGCACGGTACTGGAGTTGGATATTACAGTGCTTGGAAGAAGAAAACCGCGGTTCCGCTCCGGCGGATCCCGTCCTGGTGGTGCAGGCGATGGGCCGAAGGATCGGGTTCGTCCCTGCCACGGCCCGCTTGGCCGACCCTGAACGCACATTCCCGCTGTTAATCCTTCTGCCCGAGGCCCCTTTGTCACTTGAAGAGGTCACCGACCTTGTGACGGACTGCGTAAGGAAAAGAGGAAGGGCCCTGGTCGTTGTTTCGGAGGGTTTCCCCATAGTCGAGCCCGGGGGACGGGCCGATGCGTTTGGTCACACAGCCTTCTCTTCCGGGCCAACAACAGTAGCCCAGGTGTTGGTGAACTACCTGAACGCGGTAGGACTACCCGCGGCCGGACACGTCCGCGGGCAGATTCCCGGCACCGAACAACGTAACGCTATCCTCTACGCCTCGCCCGTTGACCTGGACGAGGCCTACGCCGTGGGCAAGGTGGCCGTGGAGCAAGCTGCCCAACAGCAATCTGGCATAATGGTAGCAATCCAACGCGTTTCAGGCACTGTATACCGGGTAGAGTATGCCTGTGTTCAACTTTCCGAGGTGGCTGGACAGGACCGGCCCTTCCCTCGAACATGGATAGGTCCATCCGGCACTGACGTTACAGATGAGT
>CAKZKH010000143.1 GCA_937122485.1 uncultured bacterium
CGGTACATCCCCGGCTTGGAGGTGGCGGCCACGGTGGTGTTGGTGTTCGTGGTGGGCGTGGTCGTGCGGCACTGGGTGGGCCGGCGGGTGCTCCGGGCCCTGGAACGGGCGATCCTCACGTTGCCGGGCCTCCGCCGGCTGTACTGGGGCACGCGCCAGCTCGCTCACCTCATCCTCCCCAAAGAGTACGAACCAGGAACTCCTCACCGGGTGGTGCTGGTGGAGTTTCCCCACCCGGGAAGCTACGTGCTGGGCGTGGTGACGAGCGAGGGGGTGGAGCGGGTGAGCTCCACGTTCGGCCGGCCGATGGCCTCGGTGTACGTTCCCACTTCACCCAATCCCCTGTCGGGATGGGTGCTGTTTGTCCCTCAGGAAAAGCTGATCCCCGCCGGGCTTACCCTCGACGAAGGGATCACCATGGTCCTCTCCGGGGGCTTGGTGTCCCCGCCGCCCAAAGAGAGAAGCGCCTCGCCTGGGCCGGGCAAGGCTCTGGACGAGTCGGGGGATTTGCGGTAGAAACCTGGCAATGGCGGAAGTGAAGGTGCGGGGCACACAGGCCGAGGAGGCTTGCGGGAAGTGTCCTCACGCCTGTTCCTACATTTTCCAAGGGCTGCCTGAGCACGCCCGCCAAGAGCTGGCCGCCCTTATGCGCCCCCTTCGTGTGGAGGGAGGCAGTCTCGTTTTCCAAGAGGGGCTCCCTGCCTTCGGGCTGTATATCCTGTGCCAGGGCAAGATCAAGCTCGCCAAGCGCACATCTTCGGGCCACTCCCAGATCCTCAAGCTCTTGGGGCCAGGGGAGATCCTTGGGGAGAAAACGATGTTCGACCAGGAGTGCTACACCTGTTACGCCAAAGCTCTGGAGCCCTCCGAGCTCATGTTCATTCCCCGGGAGGCGTTTCTGGCCTTCGTGCGGAGGTACCCGGAGGTGGCCATTCGCCTGGTGGAGAAGCTGTCCCGGGAGCTCAAGGTGTTCGGAGACAAATTGGTGGAGATCACGTCCCGGTCGGCCAAGGAACGGGTGAGCCGGGTTCTGTTGGAGCTGGCCCGGGCCTTCGGGGAGGAGACCGAGGAAGGATGGGACGTGGGTGTGGAGCTCCCCCGCGCGGAGTTGGCGGAGATGGCGGGGGTCTCCACGGAAACGGCCATCCGCATCCTTTCGGAGTTGAAGGACCG
>CAKZKH010000144.1 GCA_937122485.1 uncultured bacterium
AGCTTCTCCAGTCCTGTCAGGTTCTCACTGTTCATGGCGTCCCTGAGTCAACGAAAGAGCCAAACCAGCAGCCTGGGCTTGGGTGGGAAGCACGTGGGCTCCCACGGCCCGCAGCTTTTCCACCTGGCTCCCATACCCCTGAGCATCGCCTTCTACTCCGCACACCGAGGCCACCACGGCCAAGTGCCCTCCCCGCTGGGTCACCTTCTCCTGGGCCTTGGCAAGGGCAGGAAGGAGTTCCCCCACGGGATCGACGGAGGCGTTGTGACCAAGGATGAAATCCAACAAGAGGACGGCCACCTCCGGGTCTTCGGCCTCTTGGAGGATTCGCTCGTACCGCAGGGTGGGGTCGATCATGGGATGAGCCCGGCCTTCGGTGAAGGCCTCGTCCCCTAGGTCCACCAGGGCATGCCCTTCGCTCCTCCAAGGGTCGGGCAAAGCGTACTGGGGCAGGAGGGGGGCGTTGGAGCGGAACGGGATTCCCGCCCAGTGGAACAAAAGCTGGGCTTGGTAACAGAACGTTCCTCCGGCAAAGAGGCCACGGACGTAGCGCTGGGAGGGCGCAAGTGGGGGGCGCTCCGTGCGGGCCAGCTTGGCCGGGGAGGCCTCGTACGAAGCCAAGAAACTTGGGCAAGGAGCACCAAGGACCCCCAACGTCTTGACCACGGCTTCGTCGAGTGTGAGGGCCAGTCGGCCTCCCAGAGCCCTTGCGATTTCGGGGGGAATTAGACCCAAGAAGCAGGCCACCACGGGCTTGCTGAGCTTGTTCATTCGCTCCCGCAAGAGGCCGAGCACCGTGGAGCTTGGGGGCTTGGCGATCAGGGTTATCACTTGAGTTCCTGGATCGGCTTCCAGAGCTGCCAGTGCACAGAGAGTGGAGATCCCACCTACGGCGTCTGAAAGGTCGTGGCTGCCTACCCCAATCACGTGGGAAATACCCAGTCCTGCTTTGTGCATCAAGGTGGTGAACTCTTGAGCGCCGGTACCCGAGGCGGCGACCACGCCCACCGGGCCCCGTCGCACCGCGTTGGCAAACCCAATTCCCACGCCGGCGATGATGGCCGTGCCGCAATCCGGCCCCATCACGATCAGCCCCTTCTCTTGGGCCAGCCTTTTCAGGGCGACCTCTTCTTCCAGGGGGACGTTACTGCTGAAAAGGAAGACGTTGAGCCCGCGCTCCAGGGCCCTGCGGGCCTCCTTTCCCGCGTAGCGGCCCGGCAGGGAGATCACCGCCAGGTTGGCCTTGGGGTTCAAGGCCAGCGCCTGGATCAGGGTTTTGGGCGCTTGGGCCTCGCCGCGGCGCTCCCCGGAAAGCCAGCTCTCCACCTTAGTCAGGGCTTTTTGGAGGGCTTGGGGCTCGCCTTCCCCTGCCACCACGAGGTCGTCGGGCCCGGCCTCCTTAAGGTCTTGTTCGGGAAAGCCCAGAGACAAAAGGAGCTTGAGGTTGGCCGGGGTGCCCATGACCACGGCCCCTTGGGTGATACCCGGCTCGGCCTGGAGTCGGCGGGTGACCTCCATGAGGAACACCGAGTCCAAGTACCGGGCCTTGTGGATGCGGCAGATTCTGGCCATCGTGCTCACCTTGCCCGCACCACCCCGTACTTTTCCGCGAACCGCACCAGGGCCTTGCGGAAGCAGTCCATGGGGGCACGGAGAAGGCCAGCCCCGATCTTGGGGTAGCCCGGGTCCTTGTGGGCAATGGCCGTGTCGATGATGGGCAAGATTCCAGTCTGGGCCACTTTTCGCATGTCGATTCCTACAGCGATGGGTTTGAAGTCGAGGGCCGGGAGGCGGTAGTCAGGGTTTTGTCCTACCGTGATTTCTTCCATTTCTTTGGTGTAGGCCTGAGCTTGGGCCACCGTGCCCCCCACCAGGGTGAGGATGCCCGGTGCGCCGGCCAGGACGAAGGCCCCCCAGCCCACGGTTTCGGTGATGGCAGAGTCGCCCATGTCCAAACCGGCGTCCTCGGGCTTGTAACCGGGGAACAAGATGCCCTCCACTTTGGGTGCGGGGGCGGTGAACCACTCGCCGGGAAGGCCACTCACTTGGATTCCAAACTCCACGCCGTTGCGGGCCATGGCGACCACCACGGTGGAGTAGGGGATGTCGCGGGCCGCGTCGGCGAGGGCCTTGGCCGCGGCCATGGCCGGCCCAAGGAAAAACACCGGGTGGTTCACCAAAAGCCCCAGCGTGGCCTTGACGTGCTCTTTGGGCAGGCTAGCCTCAAGGAGGGGGAGGCTCAGGGCATTGGCCAACACGCTTGAGGCCGCCACCTGGCGATTGTGCAGTTCATCTCCCATTTCTAGGGCCTTGGCGATGATGGGCTTGAGGGGCAGTCCCCCGCGGGCCCGCAGGGCTGCCTGCAGGCTGGGCCCCCACACGTCCCGCCACCGCTGGAGGTTGGCCAGCGCTTCAGGGCTGAAGTCCCCAAACTGCTGGCGGTCCTCCACCGGCCGGCAGTGGGCCCGGTTCCC
>CAKZKH010000145.1 GCA_937122485.1 uncultured bacterium
TATTTCGTGGTGCGGACGATGCCCATGTACTCCACCTGGCGGAAGCCCTGTCCGTCGGGCGTCCACACCCGGTAGCGGGCCTCGCCGTAGACGATGTGGGCGTAGGCCTCATCGGTGGCGTAGGAGACGACGATGGCGGCCTCGCCCGCCTCCAGCATTTCAAAGGACTCGCTCCAGCCCTTGGTGATGGTCAGCACGTTGGGCAGAAGTCTTTTCCAAAACTCCGGCCAGGCCTCGCCGTAGCGGGCGACCGTCCAAAGGAGGAAGGCCAGCCCTGGAGAGGAAGTCCGCGGGTCTTGGAGCACAATCTTGCCCTTGAGCTCGGGTCTAAGAAGGTCTTCGAGGCTTGTGAGCACCACGCCCTGGGGCAGGGCCGCGGGGTTGTACACGAAGGTGACATAGCCGTGGTCGTAGGGGACGAGGAAAGTGTCGCCGGGCAGGCGGAGTTCGGCAGGCACATCGGCCAAGTTCCGGAGCCGCTCCAGCTCCAGGCGGCGGAAAACCCCTCTTGCCCAAGCCCGGGGGACTTCGGCATCGGCCACACCGATGAACACGTCGGCTGTGGGAAGGCCAAACTCCAGCTCGCTAATCAAGCGGGAGAGCATCTCCGCGGAGTCGCCGGGAGCGATCCACACGAGCTTCACACCAGGATAGGCCCGCTCAAAGGCCTCCTTGATCGCCAGCGCCGGTCCCCAGGTCACAAACGAGTCGTAGCTGTACACCACGAGCTCCACTCCCCCCACCAAGGGGGCCCAGACAACAGCCAGCAGCAACACCAAAAGCCTCTTCACGGTTACCTCCTTTTCTGTTGCGGAGTGTGCACCACAAGGAGCTTTCCGCTCCGGACTTCCACCAAGCAGGGAAGGCTTGTCACTTCGTTGGAGATGCCCCGGGTGGCTTCCCGTTTGAGCGTGCCACCCTTGAGGGCGTAACGCAGGCCCTGGGTGGTGATCCCTTGGGCCCTGGCCGTAAGAGGGATGAGGGAGACAAGGTCGCCCACTTGGGCAGGAATCTCCCCGCGCTTCTGCACGAGGTACAGGGTCTCGGGCTTGTGGTGGAGGACGATGGGGAAGGCGTAGCGGGATAGAACCTGGATGGTCCCCAGGGCATGGTCCAGGCGGCCGCCGAGGGCCGCAAAAACGTGGACTTCGCGAGGATTGAGTTCGGCCACAAAGTCCAGGGCAAGCTCAAGATCCGTGGCGTCCTTCTCCCGGGGGCTTGGGAGAACGGGAAAATCTTCGGGCGGACTCCCGTTCAGGGAGTCCAAGTCGCCAATGAGCACGTCGGGGCGGACACCCAGCTTCGCAAGGTGCAACAGTCCCCCGTCGGCAGCCACCACCAAGTCCGCTTGGCCGAGAACTTGACGTAGCGGTTGTTTCGAGGCCAATTGCCCTGAAGCAACCACGACGACGAGGTCCTTGGGTCCGCTCAGGGCGGTGCGTAGCCCCTTCCCAGGCTTCCCGAAACCTGTCTTCAGTTTCTCGCCAGTGTTGGGCAAACTGTTCCTCTCCTGGGGTTCAGGGAAGAACTCCGGTCGGAGATGGAAGAGGGCTTACGCGCCCGGAAGGCCGATCCACGGGTAACTTTCCCTCCGCTGGTATTACCCAGATCAGGTTCCGGGGTCGAGGCTTGTTCCTCCTCTCAGCCCCATTGGGAGCTCCCCCAGTTACCCTTCGACGGGCATTATAAGGGCTGGCTTGGCCGCCTCAACTTGCGTCGGACAGTTCGGAAGGGGATTTGTCTTCTCGCTGAGGCGGGGGAGAAAGCAGGCCATGCGGCTCCGGTCAGGGTACTGGGTACCTAGACCGGACATCCCGGATCTGGTTCTCCTTGTTCTGGGGCTTGCGACGTGGTGGGGGAAGTTTGGCCCCTGGCCGGGGGAAACCCACGTATGATCAACTCCGTGATCAAGCTTACCTCCCCCACGGTGGTGCGCGACGTCCTCGCCCGACAGGGAATCCGCCTGCGCAAGGAGCTTGGGCAGCACTTCCTCGTGGACGAGAACGTGCTCCACAGGATCGTGGAGGCCATCGAACCCGCGCCCGAGGATGTGGTGGTAGAAGTGGGCGCGGGCCTGGGCACGCTCACGGTGGCCCTGGCCCCCCACGTTGGGCGGCTCTACGCCGTGGAAATTGACGAGCGCCTCGTGCCCTTGCTGCGGGACCACGTGGCCCCTTTTGCCCACGTGGTCGTTGTGCCCGGGGACTTTCGCGGTTTGGCCCTCGCCGAGTTTGGGGAGCGGCTGGTGGTTGTGGGCAACCTCCCTTACGGCATCACGAGCGAGGTGCTGCTCAAACTTGTTCGGGAGCGGGTGGGGCGGGCCGTGCTGATGGTCCAGGCCGAGGTGGGGGAGAAGCTCTTGGCTCCGCCAGGGCCGGAGGCCAGCCGCCTGGGCGTGCACCTCCGGGCCTATTACGACGTGGAGCTCGTGCGCAAGGTGGCCCGCGCGGTGTTTTTTCCCCCTCCGGAGGTGGACTCGGTGCTGATCAAGCTCCACAAGCGTCTTTCGCCGCGCACCACGGTGCCGGACGAGGTCCTGGAGCAGACGTTGGCCCTGGTGTTCTCCGCCCGCCGCAAGACCCTGCGCCGCCTGCTCTCCGACCGGTTTTCCAGCCAAGAAGCCGAGCGCATCTTGGACGAGGTAGGCTTGGACGGGCGGGTGCGTGGGGAAGCCCTGGACTTCGCGGACCTCGATCGCCTGGCCCACGTTCTTTGGAAGCGGTTTTGACAATGACTCTCCTTCCCGGGGCGGCAAACTTTGACCGTGTGTGGGACCTCTTGGGACCCCTGCGGGATGCTTTGGGTGCGCCGCGGCGGCTCATTCACCTGCCGCCGGACCAAACCGCGGTGTTCGTGGGCGACACCCATGGGGACTGCGAGGCCACGCACCGGGTACTCCAGGAGTTCTTCAACGAAGAGCACGTTCTGGTGTTTTTGGGGGACTACGTGGACCGCGGCCCGGACTCGCAGGGCAACCTCGAGCTGCTGTTCCGGGCCAAGATTGAAAGGCCCCAAGGGATTCATTTGCTGATGGGCAACCACGAGGCCTGGGCTGTGGCCCCATTTCAACCCGCGGACTTCTGGGAAGAGGTTCGCCCCCAGGAAGAGGAAGCCCTGACCCGAACGTTGGCTCTTCTCCCTCTGGCTGCTCACCACCCGGCAGGGGTGCTCGCACTCCACGGGGCTTTGCCCGACGTGGAGAGTCTACAGGACATCGAGCGCATCGCGTTGGGCTCAGCCAACTGGCGGAAGATCACGTGGGGGGACTGGCTGGACGGGCCGGGCTACAGCCACGGGGAGCTCCTGGGTCGTCCCACACTGGGCCGTGACTTCTTCGAGGAAGTCGCCGGGCGGTTGGGGGTTCGGGTGCTGGTGCGGTCCCATCAGCCCCAGGCGCCTCTGTACCTCTACGGGGACCAGGTGCTTACCTTGTTCACCACGCGGGCCTACGGACCGGGTCCCCGCAGGGTTGCCCTGTTGCCCCAGGGAAAGAGGGTACGAACGGCCCGCGACCTCCAGCTCCTGGAGTTCTAGGCGGCCTAAGGGACCAGGACGTGCAAAGCTTTTGGCCGTATGGTCACTTCCAGGCGGGACTGCCGCTCAGGAAGGAGCTCTCCATCCATGTGCACGGGCAGGGCACGGTCGGCTTGCACCACCACCTGGGACGCTTTGTGAGCCTTGACCCGCTTCAGCCGGACGTAGCTTCCGTCTCGGGTCTTGGGGAGGATGAAGAACCGGGCAAGGCGCGGGTAGTTGCCGATTATCGTGGCGTCGATCTTTCCATCGTCCACTTGGGCGAAGGGAGCGAGGTGGAAACCGCCCCCAGCATAAGGTCCGTTCATCAGGGATACGGAAAGGAGGCGGCCGGAGAACGACCACCCATCGCCTTTGACCTCAGCTCGAAAGGAGCGAAAGGCCACCACTTCCCAGAGGGTGGCGTAGAGGTAACCTATCTCCCCTTTGAGCACCCGCATGTTTTTGTAGTCCCAGGCGATCTGGCCTTCGATGCCCATCCCCATGGAGTTGAGGGCGAAGCGGCCGCAGGCCTCGGCCACATCGAGCGGCACGCTCTTTGTGCGCGCGGCAATCTGGGCGGCCACCCCCAGATCCTTGGGGATGCCCAGGACGCGGATGTAGTCGTTGCCCGAGCCGATGGGAAGAATTCCCAGGGGGACTTTGGTTCCCACCAGGGCTTGTCCCACCTCGTGGGCGGTGCCATCGCCTCCGGCGGCCAAGATCGCGTCCGCTCCTTCCTTCAAGGCTCGGCGGGCGAGGTCCACCGCGTCCCCAGGTCGCTCCGTCTTCCACAGCACGGGTTGGCATCCGGTCGCCTTGAGAGCCCGAACCACATGGTCCTCGTGTTGGGCAGCCCGGCCGCGATCGGCTGCAGGGTTAAACACCACAATGACCCTTGGCATGACCCCATTCTACCGAAACGCGAGCCGAGGCCAGGTGTTCACCCCCCGCTGGCGGGGGATGGGTGGAGCGGGTATGATCACGCCTGTCGACGGCTGGATAGCATTTATTTTTTTCGGCCCGCGATAAGGAGGCGAGATGAATTTCGAGAGGCGCAAGCTTTACAACGTGAGCCACATGAACCTCACGTGCGCGGATTGTGGCGCCAAGATCGAGGAACTTCCGTTCGAACCGAAGACGGACCGCCCGGTCTATTGCCAGAAGTGCGCGCGTCAGCGCCGGCGGGATAACCCCCGCGTGCTGCGATAGGATCGTCCGGGGCGGCCTCACGGCCGCCCCTTCTCTTTTCTAGCCCCTTACGTCCAGTACCGCAGCTCCCTGAACCTTCCCCTGCTTGAGGCGGGCCAGCACCGTATTGGCCTGGGCCAGGGGGTAAACTTCCACCTCCCTGCGGAGAGGCGCCCGGCCAGCCCAAGCGAGGAACTCCTCACCGTCCCGCCGCGTGGCGTGGGCAACCGACCGCAGGACCCGTTCCCCGTGGAGGAGGTTGTACGGGAGCTCGGGGATCGGCGTCATGTGGATCCCCGCCAGGACCACGGCACCCCCCGGGCGCACGGCCCTCAGCGCGTGAGGCACAATCCAGCCAGCAGGGGCGAACACCAAGGCCGCGTCGAGAGGCTCCGGAGGGGCTTCCTGGGGGCCGCCCACCCAACCGGCGCCCAGTTCCCTGGCCAGCTCGCGGTGGGCTGGTGATCGGGTGAACACGAGGACTTCCATGCCTTGGTCTGTTGCCCACTGGATAGCGAGGTGGGCGGAAGCCCCAAACCCGTAGAGCCCGAGGCGTTGGCCCCTTTGGGCGCCCGAGAGCCGCAGGGCCCGATATCCGATGATCCCCGCGCACAGCCAGGGGGCGATTTCTTCGGGCGGCCGCTT
>CAKZKH010000146.1 GCA_937122485.1 uncultured bacterium
GAGGTTGGCCATGGAGAAGGGCTGGCCCCCAGCCATGTTCACGCACGGGGCGATGGAGAGGTAGGCAATCGACTGGGGACCTTTCTCCCGCACCAGCCGCTCCAGCTTGTCGATGTCCACGTTGCCCTTGAAGGGGTGGCGACTCTGGGGGTCGTGGGCTTCATCAATGATGCAGTCGTAGAAAATTCCCCCGGCGAGCTCGATGTGCTCCCGGGTGGTGGTGAAGTACATGTTCATGGGCACGTACTGGCCGGGTTTGATGCGCAAGCGGGAGGTAATGTGCTCGGCCCCCCGACCCTGGTGGGTGGGGACCACGTACGCAAACCCGTAGACTTCTTGGACGGCCCGCTCCAGGTTGTAGAAGTTGCGGGAGCCGGCGTAGGCTTCGTCCCCCACCATCATCCCCGCCCACTGGTTGTCGCTCATGGCCGAGGTGCCGGAGTCCGTTAGAAGGTCAATGTACACGTCCTCACTGCGCAAAAGGAACGTGTTGTACCCCGCCTCCTTGATCTTCTGCTCCCGGTACTGCCGCGTGGTCATCCGCAGCGGTTCAACGACCTTGATCTTGTACGGCTCAGCGACGGTGCGCTCCCTCACGGGTTCTTCCTTTCTAGTTCTGGAACCCCAGGTCTGGGGTCCCCACGGATGTGCAGCCGCTCCTACGTCCCGGCGCCTGGGGAGTGTACCCCCACACGCTCAAAGGAGAAACCCACGCTCACCACTCATCCGCTTGAGGCGTGAGTTCCAGGGCCTCAGGGGACTCCCACGTGGCACCAGCGCTGAACGTGCATGGAGACTCAAGGCCATCAACTCTCTGGCCAGTGCTCCTTCCCAAGCCACCACGAGGAGGCTTTCCCAACAGTCAAGGAGCGATCTCGAGAGCGAGGGCTACCGGCTCGGGCTCTGTTGAGCCTACGCGGGGTTGGGGACAGGCGCAATCTCCGGCCGACTGCACAGACGTCCGGAGGTCTTGCCCCTCAAGAACCGATACTCCACCTTATCCCCGGCTTTCAATTGCTCAAACAGGCCCTTGGCCACCTCCACGCGCTCCGCGCCCACTTTGCCCTCCTTCTCCACCGTGACCGTCACGTAGTACGCCTCCTCCTGAACGATCGTGGTGACGGTAACCGTGCTGGGGTTGGAACCCGGGCACTTGGGGCAGCCCCCGGCGGGCTGGGTAGTGGTCACCGTCCGCTCCCTCACCACCACCTGTTTATCGCTGATTGTGGCTGGAAGCCTGACGAGTTCCGCGTCGCGACACTCGGTGATGACTACAGCCCCCATGGCGATCACGGCGCCCACTATGGCAAGCACCAGGAACAAGTTGAACGGGTTCATGGGGGGAGCGTACCCCTTCCCAAGCCTCTGCCGCAACCTCAGTGGACCAGGCTACACTAGGCCACCGTGGAAGCGATCCTGGCCGGCCTGACCCCCGAACAAAGAGAAGCCGTGACGCATCGATTTGGGCCCCTGTTGGTTTTGGCCGGGGTGGGAACGGGCAAGACCACGGTGATCTCCCGGCGGGTGGCCTACCTCATCGAGGGGGGGTTGGTGGACCGCCCCAGTCAACTCCTGGTGTTCACCTTTTCCAACCGGGCCGCGGAGGAAATGCTGGATCGGGCGTTCGAATGGGTGAGGTACTCGGCCCTGGACGCCTGGGTCGCCACCTACCATTCGGTGTGCGAGCGGATCCTCCGGGAGAACGCCTTGCTGGCCGGCCTTCCCCCCGACTTCAAGGTGCTGGACGAGTGGGATCAGCGCCTGTTCGTCCTGGATCGCCTGACCAAGTTCCCCCTACGCCAACTCCGCCCCAAACTACTCCGCCAGCCCCTGCGCTATCTTCACCCCCTGCTGAACTTGGTCAGCCGGGCCAAGGATGAAGCGGTTGGGCCCGAGGCCTACCAACGCTGGCTTGGCGATGCCCACGATCGGCTCCCTTCCCAGGAGCGGGACCTCCATGCGGAGCTCCTCGCCTTCTACGAGGCCTACCAGGAGATGCTCGCCCAGGAGGGCGTGGTGGACTTTGGCGACTTGGTCCTCCGCGCCGTTGCCCTGCTGGAGAACCAAGAAGGGTTGAGGGAGAGCTACCAGCGTCGGTTCCCCTTTGTCCTGGCCGACGAGTTCCAGGACACCAGCCGCGCCCAGCTCGGCCTGGTGGAACTCCTCGGGGGCCACGGGAACGTCACCGCTGTGGGCGACGATGACCAAGCCATCTACGGGTTCCGCGGCGTCCCCTGGGACAACCTGCTCGCCTTCTTGCGCTCCTTTCCCCACGCCAAAGTCGTTACCCTGACCGAGAACTTCCGCTCCACGCATAGCGTGCTGGACGCGGCGATGCGGCTCATCCGCACCAACGCCCACAGATTGGAGGCCTTGGCCCTGCGGGGCGAGCTCAGCTACGGTATCACCAAGGAGCTGGTCTCCAGGGTGGGATCGGGCAGTCCTCCCTGCCATCGCCACTTCCCCACCGTGGGCGAAGAGGCCGAATTTGTGGCCGAGAAGATCCGCGAGCTGCACCATGACGGCATCTCCTACAGCGATATGGCGATCCTGTACCGCAACCGGTACCGCCCGGATCCCTACCTGCGGGCGCTCTCGGACGTGGGGATCCCTTGGACCCTCTCCGGCCGGTTCCGGGCCGGACTTTTTGACCAAGAGGAGATCAAGCTCCTTCAAGCGTTTCTCCGGGCCGTGGCCGATCCGGGGGACAGCCAGGCCCTGTACCACCTGTTGGGTTCCCCGATCTACCGGATGCCCGGCGAGGACTTGGCCGCCCTCACAGCCCGTGCCGCCCGGGAGCACCACCCCCTCCGTCAGCTCCTCGTGCAAGCCCTCGACCAAGGCCAGCTCTCACCCCAAGGACAGCAGGCGGGAAGCCGAGCCCTGGCCGACCTCACCTTCTGCCAAGACCTCGCCCGCACCCAAACCACCGGGCGGGTCCTCTACGCTTTCCTTGCCGAGCGAACGGGCTACCTCCAGGCCCTGGCCCAGTCCAGCGAGCCCCGGGCAGCCGCCCAGTTGGAGAACATCGCCGCCTTCTTTGAGCGGGTAATCAAACGGTTCGAGGACGTGGCCCACCAGGACCGGGTGCCCTGGTTTGTGCAGTACGTGGACCAGCTCCAGGAACTGGGGTGGGACCCCATGGTGGGCGAAGCCGAGCCGGGCGTAGATGCCGTTCAAGTCCTGACGTTCCACCAGGCCAAGGGCATGGAGTTTGAAGCCGTTTTCCTCACAGGACTTGTGGAGGACTTCTTTCCCGGCCGCCTCATCCGCCCCTCCTGGGCGTTGCCCCAGGACCTGGTGGGCGAGGCTCTCCCACCTGAGCTCCTCCACGTGGAGGAGCAGCGCCGGCTGGTGTACGTAGGAATGACCCGGGCCAAGCGCCACCTGTACCTCCTCTCGGCCGATGACTACCGGGCCCCCGGGGAGGAACCGCGAAAGAGAGCAGCCAAGGTGTCCCGGTTTGTGGAGGAGGCGTTGGGTCCCGGAGGGATCGCCCCCCGAGAGGCCGCGGCCGGGCCGGTGGCCCGCATCGCACGGTCGGGGCGCAGGCCGGAGCCGCTCCCCCCCAGCACCCAAGTGCGCCTCCCCCTTCAGCTCTCGTTCCGCCAGGTGGACGATTGGCTCACCTGCCCCCTCAAGTACAAGTACGTGCACCTGTTGCGCGTGCCCATCCGCCTCCACCCCGTCGTGAACTTAGGGAACGCTGTGCACCAAGCGATCCAGGCCTACAACCTGGTCCGGGCCCAGGGCGAGCGGGTCCCTGTCGAACAGTTGCTCGAATTGTTCCGCCGGGCCTGGCGCTCCGAAGGGTTCCTGTCCAAGGAGCACGAACAAGAGCTCCGCCAGCACGGTGAGGAGTGCGTGCGCTGCTTTCATCGCTTTGAGGAAGGCAACCCGGGACGCCCGACCCACGTGGAGAAGTTCTTCGCTTTCACCGAAGGCCAGGCCAAGGTGATTGGGTACTGGGACCGCGTGGACGAGACCCCCGAAGGAACAACCATCATCGACTACAAGACCTCGGACGTGGACGAGGAGCGAGCTGCGGACCGACGGGCCAAGGAGTCTTTGCAGCTAGCCATCTACGCCCTGGCCCATACCCAGCTGGTGGGGCAGCCCCCCGCCGCGGTGCAGCTCCGCTTCCTCACCCCCGAGGTCATCGTGGGAAGGTACAAGCCCACCCCGAGCTTTCTCCAGCGGGCCCGGGAAGCGATCCAGGAGGCCACCCAAGGGATCCTGGGGCAGGATTTTGCCCCTCGACCCTCGTACATGGCGTGTTCGGGGTGTGCCTACCGCTCGATCTGCCCCCACGCCCTGCCCTTGTGACCCCGACTTCAACGGCAACTACAATAGGCGCACGGAAGGAGTCAAATATGAAAAGGGACCGGTGCGGGGAACTCCGACGCTCAGCAGTAGGCCAGAGGGTCACGTTGGCCGGTTGGGTCCATCGGATTCGTGATTTGGGCAGCATCACCTTTGTGGACCTGCGGGACAGCTCGGGCGTCGTGCAGGTGGTCCTGCGTCGTGGGGAAGAAGGCCACCGCCTGTCCCGGGAGGATGTAATCCTGGTGTGCGGGGAAGTGCGCCCGCGGGAAGCCCCCAACCCTCAGCTCCCCACAGGGGAGGTGGAAGTGGTGGCCGAGCGCCTCACGGTGCTGGCCCAAGCTAAACCGCTTCCGTTCTCCGTGGAGGAGGACGAAGTCCAGGCCAGTGAGGAGACCCGGCTGCGGTATCGGTTTTTGGATCTTCGGCGGCCGCGGCTGCAGCGAGCCCTCCGCCTTCGCCACAAGACGTGCCTGGCCATCCGCGAATACCTGGACCGGGCAGGGTTCATCGAGGTGGAAACGCCCATGCTTACCCGTTCCACACCCGAGGGGGCAAGGGACTTTCTCGTCCCCTCCCGCCTCAACCGGGGGACGTTCTATGCCCTCCCTCAATCCCCGCAGCTGTTCAAGCAGATCTTGGTCACCGCCGGGGTGGAACGGTACTTCCAACTCGTGCGGTGCTTCCGCGACGAGGACCTGCGCGCCGACCGCCAGCCGGAGTTCACCCAGCTGGACATCGAGCTCGCCTTCCTGGAGGACCCCGAAGAACTTTTGGCTCTACTCGAGGGCCTCGTGGCCCACGTGTTCCGCCAGACCATAGGGGTGAACCTCCCAACCCCCTTTCCCCGAATTTCCTACGACCAGGCCATGCTCCGGTATGGGTCGGACAAACCGGACCTGCGGTTCGGCCTAGAGATCCGCGACGTTGGGGACCTGTTCAGGGGCGCGGGGTTTCGGGTCTTTGAGGAGATCCTGGCCCGTGGGGGCGTGGTGCGGGCCCTTTCTGTGCCCGGCTGGTCTGAAAAATCCCGCGCTGAGGTTGGCAAGATCGAGGAGAAGGCCAAGGAGCTGGGCTTGGCCGGGCTGGCGTGGATCAAGTGGGGGGAAGAGATCTCCTCCAGCCTGGGCAAGTTCGTGGGCGAAAGGGTGATTCGCCAAGTGCTGGAACGGGTTCAAGCCCAGGTGGGGGACCTCGTCCTCCTCACCGCAGGCCCAGAGGGCACCGTGGCCCCGGCTTTGGGGGAACTGCGCAAGAGGCTGGCCCACGAGGCGGGCCGGGTACCCTCCGACGCTTGGGCGTTGGCCTGGATCGTGGACTTCCCCTTGTTCAAGCGGTCGGAGGGTGGGACCCTGGAGTCCGAGCACCACCCGTTCACCTCGCCCAAGGACGAGGACCTGGACCGACTGGAGACCGATCCCCTGCGGGTGCGGGCCAAGTGCTACGACCTCGTGATGAACGGGGTTGAGCTGGCCTCGGGCTCGATCCGGATCCACCGCCGGGACCTGCAGGAGAGGATTTTCCAGCTCCTGGGGATCGGTCCAGCGGAGGCCGAGCGCCGGTTTGGCTTCTTCCTCCGCGCCTTGGAGTATGGCGCTCCCCCCCACGGGGGCATCGCCTTCGGATTGGACCGCTGGGTGATGATGATGGCCGGCGAACCTTCCATTCGCGAGGTGATCGCCTTTCCCAAGACAGCGACCGGAACCTGCCCTCTCACCGGGGCCCCGGCCGAAGTGGACGAGGCCCAGCTGAGGGAGCTGGGGATTCGTCTGGAGCGATGAACCGCAGGCAGGTTGTCTTTCTCGGGGCTGTGGTGGTGCTGCTCCTCGGGCTGTTGGCCAGCGGTGTGGCCAGTATCCAGTGGCGGGGGGCCAGAGGAACCGCGGGCCCAGACCTTTCCAGCGCTCCTCCCATGTCCCCCTCCCCACCGGCCCCGGAGTCCCTCCAGAGGCTCGTGCTGATCTTTCTTTACGTCATGCTCGGTTTCGGCGTCCTTTGCTTGGTAATCGCTTTGGCCGTGCCCGACCTTCGCCGCACCGTCCTGCGGTACCTCCTGGCCAGCGTCCTCATCGCAGCGCTTCTCTTGTACCTGTACAACAGGACGCAACTGGAGGTGGAAGCGGTGCAGCCGGAGGACCAAGGGACAGGGGTCGCCGTGCCCGCACCTCCACCCTTGCCCGCCAAAGAGAATGCCCCCGAGCCCCCCACTCCTCCGGACTGGGCGGTGTACGTCACTGCCCTGGGCCTGGCCGGAGGGGCCTTGTTCCTGGGTTGGCGGCTGTGGTTGCGCCGGATCCGCTCCCGGCAAGTGTGGGAACTGCGGGAAGCGGTGCACGAGGCGGTAACCAGCCTGGAACAAGGAGCCCCTTGGGCCGACGTAGTCATCCAGTGCTGGGACAAGATGATCCGGATTTTGTCCCGGAGGGTCAAAGGCATCGATGCGCCCCAGATGACCCCCAGGGAAGCAGCCTTGCATTTGAGAGCCCTGGGGTTCACCGAGGAAGCGATTGCCAAACTTACGGCGCTTTTTGAGGAGGTGCGCTACGGCCGCAAGGAGAGCGAACCACGAAGGGCCGAGGCCTTGGCCGCTCTTTCCGCGGTGGAGCAGGCGTACGGCTAAGGCCCGCTGGCTGCAGGTCGCCCTGGGCGTGGGGATAGCCCTCGCGGTGCTCCTCGTGGCCCAGGGCGTAGCAGGCTTGCTCCTGGACCTGATTCTCCGGGTGTGGTGGTTCATTGACGGTCTGCCTCAAGGTTTCGTGTGGGGGGCGGTGTTCAGCGTTCTGGCGGTGGTGGTGGGGGTGGGCTTGCTCCGAAGGAGCAGGGGAACGGCTCCTGCTGGCGCGCGGGGGAGCCACAGGCCGACGGAGTTCGCTGAGCTGGTGGGGCTCCTGCGCAGAGCGGAAAGGTCGGCAGGGGCCCGGCGGGTCGTGGCCCGGCGGCTCACGCGTCTAGCCTGGGCCCTTCGCACGCACTTGGAGCCCGTCAACGAAGACCAGGCCTGGGCTGACCTCGATCAAGGCAAGTGGCCACGCCACCCCGACGTCGTGTGCGCTTTGAGCCCGGCCCGGGGGGCTGTGGCCGGCCCCCGACAACCCCGGTACCTCGAGACCGTGGAACGTGCGGTCCAAGCCTTGGGCGAATATGCCAAAGGAGGTTCGCTTGACCATTCGTGAAGTCGCCGAGCGGGGAGAGGCCATCCTCACCCAAGTGGAGAAGGTCATCGTGGGGAAGAGGGAGCCCCTCACCCTGATGCTGGGGGCCATCCTCGCCGGGGGCCACATCCTGATCGAGGACTTCCCTGGGCTGGCCAAGACTTTGGCTGCCCGCTGCTTCTCCTGGACCCTGGGGCTCTCCTTTCGTCGCATCCAGTTCACCCCCGACCTTCTCCCGGCGGACATCGTGGGCACGCACGTGTTCCTCCGGGAAGAAGGCCGATTCGCCTTTCGCCCCGGCCCGATCTTCGCCCAACTCCTCCTCGCCGATGAGATCAACCGGGCCACGCCCAAGACCCAATCCGCCCTGCTTGAGGCGATGCAGGAAGGACAAGCCACGGTGGAAGGGGAAACCCACCCCCTCCCCCAACCGTTCGTGGTGATGGCCACCCAGAACCCCATCGAGTACGAGGGCACCTTTCCCCTGCCCGAGGCCCAGGTCGACCGGTTCCTGGTGCGGCTGAAGTTCGGGTACCCCAAACCCGAGGAAGAGGTGGAGATCCTGATCCGCCGCATCGCGCGCAAGAGCGAAGACGTTTCCCTCGAGCCGGTTGTCAAGGCTGAGGAAATCATGGCCATGCGCCAGGCCGTAGAAGAGGTCTACGTGGATCCGGATCTTCTCCGGTACATGGTGGACCTGGTGGCCCGCACCCGGCGCCATCCCTCGTTGGCTGTGGGGGCCAGTCCCCGGGGAAGCCTGGCTCTGCTCAAAATGGCCCGAGCCCGGGCGGCCTTGGCTGGACGGGACTACGTAATCCCGGACGACGTCAAGAGCGTGGCCATCCCCGCCTTGGCCCACCGCCTGATCCTGTCCCCCGAACTCTGGACCCGGGAGATCCGGGCCGAGGACGTGGTCAACGAGCTCGTGAGCCAAGTTCCTGTGCCAAAGGTGGCGTAGTGGGATCCGGCAAGGCCTGGGTCGAGCTCCTCGTGCTCACGGCTGTCCTGGTGGTGGGGTTTGCTTTTCGGGTCCCCGGGGTCGGTTTTCTCGCCGTGCCCCTGGCCTTCCACTTGGTGTGTGGACTGGCCAGCTCGGTTGGGTCAGGGCCAGGCGACTTGCAGGCCGAGCGGAAGCTCTCGGCCTCCCGGGTGTGGGAAGGAGAAGCCGTGGAAGTCGAGGTCCGGGCGGTTCACAGCAGACCACGGTTGGACTTGGTGCGGGTTCGGGATGGCCCTTACCTCGGGCT
>CAKZKH010000147.1 GCA_937122485.1 uncultured bacterium
CACGGCCGTTCAGCCAAGCCGCTGACACCTTAGCCCATCGCCTGGGGGAGCTTGTGCGACCCACGCGGGCCGAGCTCTCCAAGCAGGCGGAGACGATGATCAAGCGGGCGCGGGCCGAGGTGGACATCCTCCAGAAGGCTGGCCACATCGCGCCTCCCCCGAAGGTCTAGCGCTCCACAGAAGCTCGCTCTTCCGAGGGCCGACCTCAGGTCGGCTCTGTCTCATCGTCGCAGGGAGCTTCGATTTGACAGGAGAGGACGGACGCCTTTGACGCATGCGATCATTCTCGGTCTACACAGGAGGCAGGATGAAGCGGTATGGGGCGGAGTTCATCGGCACGTTCTGGTTGGTTCTCGGCGGCTGCGGTAGCGCGGTGCTGGCCGCCGCGTTCCCCGGTCTGGGCATCGGACTGCTCGGGGTCTCGCTCGCGTTCGGTCTGACGGTTCTCACGATGGCCTACGCCATCGGGCACATCTCCGGCTGCCATCTCAACCCGGCCGTGTCGATCGGCCTGTGGGCCGGCGGACGGTTCCCGGCGAAGGACCTCCTGCCGTACATCGTGGCCCAGGTGCTGGGGGGGCTCGCGGCAGGCGGGGTCCTGTACCTCATCGCCAGCGGTCAACCCGGGTTCAGCGTGTCCGCGGGATTCGCCACCAACGGCTATGGCGATCATTCGCCCGGAGGGTACAGCTTCCTCGCCGCCCTGATCGCCGAGGTGGTGATGACGATGATGTTCCTCGTGGTCATTCTCGGAGCCACCGACAAGCGGGCGCCCGCAGGATTCGCGCCCGTTGCGATTGGGCTGTGCCTGACGCTCATCCACCTCATCAGCATTCCGGTAACGAACACGTCCGTGAACCCGGCCCGGAGCACAGGCGTGGCCCTGTACGCGGGCGGCTTGGCACTCCGTCAGTTGTGGCTGTTCTGGGTGGCGCCGATCGTGGGCGGTGCCCTCGGCGCGCTCGTCTACCGGTCCATCGGCGAGAAAAAGTCCTAGCAGGCGAGACCAGCGCCAGGGTCGTCGGCACGTAACGTAGCGGCCTTCGGGGTGGATCCGCCCCGAAGGCCGCCCTTCTCCGGGGAGGCCGCTCTACTCGACGGTGTGGGGGACGAGCGGGACTCCCCGACAGTACAATGGTGGTGGTGGCCATGGTGACGACGCTCTACTACTTCGCCGGAACCGGAAACTCGCTCGCCTGCGCCCGGGCGATCCCCAAGGAGCTCGGAGAGACGGATCTCGTCCCCATCGCCTCGTTGCGGGAAGAGAAGCGGATCCGCGTCCCCACGGAGCGGGTGGGGATCGCCTGCCCGGTCCACTTCTACACCCTTCCGGTGCTCGTCCGGGAGTTTATCCCCCGCCTCGACCTCTCCGGGGTGAAGCACGCCTTCCTCGTCGCCACGATGGGCGGCTTCCCCGGCCTCGCCATCGCCCACGGGGGGGAGCTGTTCAAGAAGGCGGGAGGAGAACTCCACGCTGGGTTCACGGTGCGGATGTTCGCCAACTACATCGCCGAGTACAACGTCCGTGGAGAGCGATCCATCCGCGCGATGAAGGCGCGCACGGAGCTGCGGGTGGCGCAGATCGTGCGGATCGTCCAGGCGGGCGAGCGCCACCTCGAGAGAGGGGGGCCGTTCGACCGCCTGCTGGGCCGGGCGGTGTTCGCCCTGCTCGGGCGCAAGTTCGTGGAGACGGCGCGGACCCGCGACCAGAGGTTCACCGTGGATCCGTCGTGCGTCCACTGCGGCACGTGCGCCCACGTGTGCCCGGTGGAGAACATCCGGATGGCCGACAAGTCGCCGCAGTGGCTCGGCCACTGCGAGCAGTGCTTCGCCTGCATCCACTTCTGCCCTGTAGCCGCGATCCAGGTCCAGGGGAAGCCGACGCGGATGCGCGGCCGGTACCAGCACCCCGACGTCCGCGCCGACGACATCGCCGGGCAACGACGGGTGAGCTGAGCGGCAACGTCCGGGAGCACCAAGAACGTCCGGTGGCGTCTCCAGGACGGCAGTCCCGTCAGTTTCAGCCTCCGGTTAGGGTCTCTCTAACCTCGCGCCGCAGCCGAGGGAGCTTCGTCTCGATGATGTCCCACACCATCCGGGGGTCAACCTCTGCGTAGCCGTGGATCAGGATGTTCCGGAACCCGATGATCCGCCTGCATTCGGTGATGTGCTCTGTGAGCCCGGGGTCCAAGCCGCGCCAGCTGGGCCAGGGCTTCCCCGATGATCTCGAGCTGCCGTTCCACGGCTGACCGCAGCATGGCGTCGTTCTCGAAGTCGGCCAGGCTTCTCGCCGTCACGAACCTGGCGATGGAGTCAGCCGCGTGGGTGATGTCGTGAAGGTACTTCTTGGCCTCAACCCGCATAGACAGGGGCCTTCGTCTTCTCTACGGCCTCCCGGAAGTAGGGATTGGTGATGGCCGAGGCCACAACCAAGTCCACCGGTTTCTTGAACAGGGCCTCCAACGCCTCCTTCAGGCCGAAGAACCGATCCGCGTACCCGGGCCCGATTGGTGGAGCGAACTTGACCACGAAATCGAGGTCTCCCAATTCACGAAGAGCGCGGTGCGCAACACCCGAGCCGAAGAGATCCAGCCGGCGCACGCCGAACCGGCGACAGATGGTCTCTACCTCCGAACGGTGCTGCTCGAGTTCCCGGATCATCGCTTGTCCCCCGCAGACCCTCGCTGCATGAAGGATCTGCGCGCAGATGGTAGCGACACGGTCTCGACCCCACAACGTCGGATCCCCGACCGCGGCCAGGCTCGTGTCGCTCCTGGGAGGATGCTGACTCCCAGGGCCTCTGTCAGTCGGAACCCCCGTACGATGCCCCTTGCGCGTATCCATTCCTGCGCTGTGACGGCGACTCAGGTCCAGGGGAAGCCGACGCGGATGCGGGGCAGCCACACTGAACCGCCCCGAGATTGCCGCAGGCCAGGAAGCTTGAGAGGATGGGGACATGGCGAAGGGGGCGAGGTACTCCCGGGAGGTACGGGAGCAAGCGGTGGGGAGGGTGATGGAGCACGAGCGTGAGCACACGTCGCAGTTGGGGGCGATCGCGTCGATCGCCGGTAAGATCGGCTGTACGCCAGAAACGGTGCGCGCGTGGGTGCGCCGGAGGGAGATCGACACCGACCGGCGCGGCGAGGTGACGAGGGATGAGCGGGGGCGGATGAAGGAGCTCGAGCGGGAGAACCGCGAGCTGCAGCGAGCCAGCGAGATCTTGAGGAAGGCGTCAGCTCTTCTCGCCCAAGTGGAGCTCGACCGCCGACGGATGCGATGGCCTCGTTCATCGATGCGCACCGGGAGGATGGGGCTCGGGGGCGCTGTCCGGGGGAAGAGGATCCGAACGACGATCCCCGAGGAAGTCCTAGCGCGTCCGGCTGATCGTGTCGAGGGCGACTTCACGGCCCGCCGAGCCAACGAGCTGTGGGTGGCGGACCTGACCTACGTGGCTACCTGGTCGGGGTTCGTGGACGTGTCGTTCGTGATCGACGCGTTGTCCCGCCGGATCGTCGGGTGGCGGGTGTCGCGGTCGCCACGGAGCGACCTGGCCCACGATGCCCTCGATCAGGTGCTGTACGCCCGACCTGACACGCATGAGCGTGTGCACCACAGCGACCGGGGTGTGCAGTACCTCTCGATCCGCTCCACCGAGCGCCTGAGGGAGGCGGGGATCGAGCCGTCGGTGGGGAGCGTGGGCAACTCCTACGACGGTCACACTGTCTCCCCCGAGACTCGACCGGCCCCGATCCCCTCGGCTGGGACCACATCCAGGATCACCCGCACCTCGAGATCTACCATGACCCCCGCTGCCCAAGCCCGGAACCGCAGCTCAAACTGCCGTCCGGCCGTTCCAGGCGGGACGGTGAACGGATACACAGCTCTCAGGGTTCCCCATCCCGATGCTGCCGGAAACACCGGCCATCCGGGAGGCAGCGAAACAGCCCGAATGTTGACGGCACCGACGGGTGTGCGCTTTGCCGTCAGGGTAAGGGTTCCCGTGGCTCCTTCCGGAACCTGGCAGTGGATGACATTCGGCGCTGGACGGGAGCAGGAGCCGGCGATGGCCAGGGTTGCCGAGAACTCCAGCCGAATGCCGTAGATCTCCGTAGGGAGTGGGAACTCGTCTTCCGCCCCGCCCACCGTCGTTCCCCGCACGCCTTCGGCGGTGCGGATCGGGTCCAGGGGATTGCCCACGGGAGGGCCGTA
>CAKZKH010000148.1 GCA_937122485.1 uncultured bacterium
GCCAGGGCGTGCGGCAGTTGGGGCCCGGGATCTCCCCCAAAGAAGCACACGCAAGCGGTGCGGGCGTCCACGGCCGCGGCCAACTCCTCGGGCGTGTGGCGCGGGCCGGTCCGCGTGGTGAGCCGAAAGTGCCAGTTTTGGCAGTACAAGCAGTCAAACGAGCACGCCTCGTAGAACACCGCGAGGTTGGTGTACCCGTATTCGGGACCGGGCCGATGGGCGTAGCGGGGATAGCCCACGCCTGTTCCAGCCGGACAGGTAAAGCTGGCCACGCAGTTCGTGGGCAAGGGGTCGTGGTACCAGCTGACATGGGCCTCGGTTCGACCGTCCACTGGAAGCCCGCAGTACCCCACCTCCCCGGGGGAGACCCGGCATCCGTGGGCGCAGAGAGGGCATGCTATTCCCCCCCGCACCTTGGGAGGTTGGGGAGGGAGCTCGAACTCCGCCCGGACCCGTGCATGGGCCTGGGTGACAGGGGCTTCCGCTTCCCCCCAGCGGGAGCGCAAACAATCCCCGCACACCCCAAGCACCTGGGCCACGAGCAGGGAACCCCGTCCACAAACGGCGCACCGCATCGCCGGACATTATGCCGGGGGACCTGCCCTCTACAATGGCCCCATGCCTGGCGGCCCCCAACCCCGGAGTCGGGAAGAGCGGCGGATTTTGGCCCAAAACATCGCCCGTCAGATCCTGGCCCGGCGAGGCCAGGATGTCCGGGCCGTGGGGATCTATGGGTCCGTGGCCCAGGGGAGGGACGGCCCGTATTCGGACTTGGAGATGATCGCGGTCCTGCGAACCGCTGGGGAGGATTTCACCCGCGAGTGGACCCCCGGCCCGTGGAAGGCCGAAGTCAACTTCATGAGCCAGGACCTTGTTCTGGCTGAAGCCCAGAAGGTGGACGAACTCTGGCCCATCACCCACGGAGCTTTCGTTCACATCCAGGCCCTGCACGATCCCGAGGACTTCTTTCCCCAGGTGGGGAACCTCGCGCTGGCCCAGGGGGAGGAAAAGTTCCAAGCGGCCCTCCGTGAGCTCATCGTGGGGGACCTGTACGAGCTGGTGGGCAAAGTGCGCAACGCCCGGCATGCCGCGGATTGGGGAGCACTGCCTTTCCTGGCCGTGCACGTGGCGTTCCGCGGCGCCCTCCTTCAAGGCCTGGCCCATCGGCACCTGTACGCCAGCGGGGCCAGTGCCCTGAGGGAATCCCTAAGCCTTGGGGACCCACCGCAAGGCCACAAGGCCTTGGTGCACCGGGTGATCCAGGGAAAGCTTGACCGCGGCCCTGAACTTGCAGACCTTGTGGACCAGTTCTGGCACGGCGTGGAGAAGTGGGCCGCTTCCCGAGGCCTTGGGTTTGAGGAGGGGGAGTGCCTCCCCTTGTAGGTCCACTTCTCCGATTCGCCCGATCATGGTAGGATTCGGGCGGAGGTGATCCGGGTGAAGGAGTTCTCGTTCATTCTGGGCAACAATCCAGGGGCATTGGCCGAGGTGGTGGAGGCGCTGGGGGCCGAGCACGTGAACCTGGAGGCCGTGGCTGGCCTGACCGTGCTCGACGAGGGCGTCATTTCCCTTGTCACCGACAACCCCGACAAGACAAGGAAGATTCTTCGGGCCAAAGGGGTGGAGTTCGACGAGCGGGACGCCTTGGTCATGAGCTTGCCCCACCAACCCGGGCAGCTGGCCACGATCCTTGGTCGCCTCGCCGACGAAGGGATCAACGTGCTGTCCTGCTACTGCACCGTGGAAAAGAACCAGATCCTTCTCACGGTGGACAAGGTCGATCGGGCCAAGGCCATCTTCCGGATCCCCTAAGGGAAGGCATGCCCAAGGCCGCGTTCCGCTTCTACGCGGAGCTCAACGACTTCCTTCCCCCCGAGCGGCGACAGACATCCATTCCCTACGAGTTCTCCGGCTCGCCGTCGGTCAAGGACGCGATCGAGGCCTTGGGGGTGCCCCACGTGGAGGTGGACCTCATTGTGGTCAACGGCCAGTCCGTGGACTTCACCTACCGCCTGCAGGAGGAGGATCGGGTGGCGGTGTACCCCGTGTGGGAGGGTTTGGATATCTCCCCCGTGGTCCGGCTGAGGGAGCGCCCCTTGCGTCGGCCGGCCTTCGTGGCCGACGTGCACCTGGGGAAGCTCGCCCGGCTTTTGCGGCTTCTGGGCCTGGACACTGTGCACTCCAGCGGCTTCTCCGACGAGGAGCTCGTGACCATTGCAGCCCAAGAGCGTCGGATCCTAGTCACAAGGGACCGCCAACTGCTCAAGCGGCGGGCCGTGCTTCACGGGTACTGGGTACGGTCGGTGAACCCTGTGGCCCAAGCGCAGGAGGTGGTCGGACGCTTCGACCTGCACAACCAAGTGCAGCCTTTCACTCGCTGCTTGTCCTGCAATGGCCTCCTCCAGGCAGTGGACAAGGGGGAGGTTCTCCACCAAGTGCCCCCCAGGGTGGCCCGATGGCGGGAAGAATATTACCGATGCACCTCGTGCGGAAAGTTGTACTGGCAGGGCACGCACTTTCCCCGCCTGGAAGCAAGCGTCGCGGCAATCCTGGGACCAAGAAGGGGGAACGACGCCAGATGAACCGGACGTTCCCCCTCCCACGGTTGGTGGTGAGCAAGTGTCTGGGGTTCGATCACTGCCGGTACGACGGGAGCATAATTCCCGACAGGGTGGTGGATGCCCTGCGGCCCCACGCGGAGTTCTTGCCGGTCTGCCCGGAGTTGGAGATCGGCCTGGGTGCGCCCCGTCGCCCGGTCCGGCTCATCCGCACGGCTCAAGGCGTGCGCCTGTTCCAACCCGATACAGGACTGGACCATACGGACAAGATGCGGGCCTTTGCCGAGAAGTTCTTGAGCGGTCTTCCCCCAGTAGATGGGTTCATTTTGAAGAACCGGTCGCCCTCGTGCGGGATCAAGGACGCCAAGGTGTATGGGCCGCAGGACAAGTCCCCTGTTTTGGGTCGACAGCCCGGCATGTTTGGCCTGGCGGTGGTGGAACGCTTCCCCGACCTCCCAGTGGAGGAAGAAGGTCGGCTCACGAACCAGAACCTCCGCGAGCACTTCTTCACCGTAGTGTTTGCCCTGGCGGACCTAAGGGAGGTGGAGCAGACCGGGCGTATGCAACACCTCGTGGACTTCCACGCCCGACACAAGTTCCTCCTCATGGCCCAAAGCCAGCGGCGGCTCAAGGAGCTGGGGCAGGTGGTGGCCAACCCCGAGCGGCGGCCGTTCTCCCGAGTGATGGCCACCTACAAGGCGGGCTTCCGCGCGGCCCTGGCTCAGCCGCCCCGCCGCCCTGCGGTAGTCAACGTCCTCCTCCACGCCTTGGGCTACGTGTCCGAAGGGCTCTCCAAGGCTGAGAAAGCTCACTTCTTAGACCTGTTGGCCCAGTACCGGGAGGGCCGCTTGCCCCTCAGCGCTCCGGTGAGCGTCCTGCGCTCTTGGATCGCTCGCTTCAACCCACCGTACTTGGCCCAGCAGAGCTTCTTTCATCCCTTCCCCGACGCCTTAATCTCCCTCAAAGACTCGGGCAAGGACTGATCGCCCCCCTGCGTCGTCGGTGGAGTCCAAGGCCTTGGAGTCAGGGCCCTGGGGTGGGGCCTGGGGTCTACCATCGAATTTTGTTCCCTGGGGGTAGAGGGGTTTCGAGGTAGGATGAGGTGGAGGCAAGGGTGTGGCTGGTGGGGTCGAAAGCTTAGGGACCTGCTCGGCTCTGAAATGCCGCCCCAGAAGAGTCCGCTCAGTTGACACCAGCGGCTTCTCTCTGCCTCTTGGTTCATCCAGGGGCGTCCAC